>NZ_JACJED010000003.1:230242-293752 GCF_014163885.1 Pseudoalteromonas sp. SR43-2
TGTTCCCACAACACATGTAATAAGCTTTTACGCGCACGGTAACCATGTGCTTCGTAAGGGAGCATTACTAAGCGAGCATCTTTACCTAAACCTTTTAGAGCTGCGTACATGCGCTCACTTTGCATTGGGAAGGTTCCGTGAGATTGAGGGTGGGTCTTCTTGCACCCCACCGCATATGTAAAAGCATCTATTGCCCAGCACTTACCACGGGTTCAGTAATAACCTCTACTGGCTCTGCTGTATCATTTAACAAATACTTATCTAACCACTGTTCTTGTTCCCACAACACATGTAATAAGCTTTTACGCGCACGGTAACCATGTGCTTCGTAAGGGAGCATTACTAAGCGAGCATCTTTACCTAAACCTTTTAGAGCTGCGTACATGCGCTCACTTTGCATAGGGAAAGTGCCCGAATTAGGATCTTCTTGACCGTGGATCATTAGCATTGGCTCGTTAATTTTTTCAGCATGGAAAAACGGCGACATATTAGCGTACACACTTTGTGCTTGCCAAAAATCACGCTCTTCTCCTTGAAAACCAAACGGCGTTAATGTGCGGTTATACGCACCACTGCGGGCAATACCTGTTTTAAATAAATCGCTATGAGCCAATAAGTTAGCAACCATAAATGCACCGTATGAGTGCCCTGCTATGGCAATATTGTTTTTATCGGCAATACCTTTTTTAACTAATACATCAACAGCTGCTTGCGCACTTGATACTAACTGCTTTCTAAAGTTATCGTTTGGCTCGCTGCCATCAATACCTACAATTGGCATTTTAGGGTCGTCAAACACGGCAATCCCTTTGGCAAGGTAAGGCATTGGGCCCCAATAACCAATGTAAGTAAATGCATAAGGCGATTCGCGTACTTGCGATGCAACGGCTTTATCTTTGTATTCAAGTGGATAAGCCCACATAAGTACCGGTAACGGGCCTTGTGTTTTATCGTACCCTGGTGGTAAATAAAGCGTGCCCGAAAGCTCAACACCGTCGTCGCGTTTATAACGTAATTGCTCTTTAGTTACGCCTTTAAATGCAGGGTATGGGTGCTCAAATGTCGTTAGTTGCGTTAGCGTGTCGTTATCTAAATCACGTATAAAAAAGTTAGGTTGCTCAGTTTTAGATTCGCGAATAGTAATAAAGCGCTCACCTTCGTCATCAAGCAGTGCGCGAACACGCTCGTAGTATGGCGCTTCTGATTGCCATAAACGCTTGCTGCTATTTGTTTTAACATCGTACCTATCTAAAAACGGCACATTACCTTGCTCTGAAGCACCATTACCGCGCAGGTAAATATAACGCCCGCCTACAATTTTAATTACGTTTGCACCTAAATCGTTGCGCTCGTAAATTGCATTACCCGGGTCTTTGTACGCATCGTTGTAACTACGCTCTGAAAATAGCACGCGGTTTTTGTCGGCATCTCGTGGTTGTACAACAAAGGTGCGTACTTGGCGATCGCTAAAGCGCCAGTCTGTCAGCATTGCTACGTTTTCGTTGCCCCACTCCATTCCCGCATAACGGCGTTCTACTTTGGCAAATAATTTAGGCTCGCGTTTAAATGGTGCACGTAAGCTGTAAACATAATCATGATGCTCAACGTCGGTTTTCATGTCACCGCCATCTTGTGCTTCTGCCCAAATAACTTCAGCGCCTTGATCGGCTCGCCATTCAAAATCGCGGCGGCCAGTGCGTACGCTGTCGTAGCCTTGTGGAATATTATCGGCAAGTGGCTGTTTTGCCAGCTCTGCTAATGCATAGCCGCGCATGCCCCATATTTGCCACGTGCTTGCAAAGCGGCTGTAAGGCACTTGATACGAAAACGGCTCATTAATACCGGCAACTAAAATATTGGTAGAATCAGGTGATACCGAAAACGATTTAAATAAAGAAGGGCTACCTATTGCTTGAGTATTGCCATCAAGCGTTATGTAAGCCAATTGCCCTTGGCCGTAAAACTTAAACTGTGATTCATCAAACGGGCTGGTTAATAAATTTTGGTAAGTACGTGCTGGTGCTTTTTCGCCAGTACTTTGTTGAATAACAGGCACTACATTTTGGCTGTTATTTTCAAGCCTTGGTTTACCAAAATTAACAGCAAGATTTGCAATAATGGCGCTGCTATCTGGCAGCCATTTATATGGCGATGCAGTTAGTACCGAATTTAACGCAGCACTAGTTAACTCTTTTGCTTGTTTGGTTTCAACGCTGTAAAGCCATAAGTTGGCTTGGGTTGGTTGCTCAACAACAAAGGCTAAATATTTACTATTAGATGACCATTTAGGTGAGCGGATAATGCCATTAGGTAAGTTGTTAATGCTAATAACCGACCCGCTTTGAACATGCTTTAGCTCCACGGCACTAAATTTGGCACTCACACGAGAGCGCGAAAAATTAGCGGGGTTTAGCTTAATACCAGCAAGCTTAAGCTCTTCTTTTGCAAGTTCATCAAGGGTTACTACACGTTTGCGTTCAAAAAGCGCTAGCCACTGGCCATCGCTCGATAAGTAACTAGTGGGTGCTAACTTAGCGTCAACCAATGCTGCAAGTTCAGGTGATGGGGTTTGATAGCCCTGCTCGGCGTAACTTGTTGGCACCAATGCCACACAACAAATAAAGGCAACTAACAGCCTAAAAGCGCTCATGTTTTTATCCTTTTGTTATTTTTTACTCTTATAGGCGTATATAAACACGTTTTGCTTTGTTCATAAAGTATTAAGGTAAGTTAAACACCTCTAAAAGATGACTTAATAGTGCTGATTAAGCTAAACTACAGCGCTATTTATTCACCACTGCGGTACTTAAAATACAATGCATAACAAAGCCAAATCAGTCACCATTTTTGATGTTGCAGAGCGTGCTGGTGTATCAAAATCAACCGTATCCTTGGTACTTACCCAAAGCGATAAAGTGGGCAATAAAAGTAAACAAAAAATACTCAAAGCGATAGATGAGCTAGGATACGTTTATAATCGTGATGCCGCTGCTATGCGCTCAAAACGCTCTAACTTAGTGGCCATAGTAATAAATGATTTAACTAACCCAGCTATTGCACACCTTGCTACCAGCTTACAACTTTTGTTAAACGACAATGGCTTACAAGCCATGATTGTAAGCAGTAATAATAGTCTTGAGCTACAAGCAAACGCAGTTAAAAACTTGAAAGAATACAACGCGGCTGCATTTATTATTTGCCCCGTTGCTAATACTTGCCCCAAATGGCTTGATGCGCTCAGCGCGCAGCACAAAGTAATTACCTTAATGAGTGAAGTGCCCTTTAGCGCAGCGCCATGCGTACTTCCCGATTATAAAAAAGCCAGCCACGTAGCCAGTATGCATATACTCGCACAAGGCGTGACAAACATAGCATTTATAGGCAATGAACTTACTTTAAGTGATTCACAAGCACTCCAAAGTGGCTTTAATACCGCATGCGCGCAGCACAGCATTACACCATTAGCACCCATTGACTGCGCAGTAAACACAGCCCTTAGCGCTAAAAATGCATTTATAGAAGCATATAAACACAACCCCACATTAAACGCAGTGGTGTGTGCAAACGATATTATTGCTCAAGGTGTTATTGCCGCCATTAACTCATTAACTCATCACTCTATAAAAGTAGTGAGTTGCCACCACATTCCTAATAGCGCGGTTATAAATAATCACTTAACCACCGTGGCTATTAGTACAACTGATATAGCTAAGCGGTGCCTTTTAATACTCCAAGAGCTACTACAAAATACAGCCCCGCCAGTAAAAACACTGGTAAATGTAAACTTACAAATTAGAGATTCTAGCCAATGAAAAAAGTGCTGGTAATTGGCTACGTATGGCCAGAGCCAAATTCGTCTGCTGCGGGAACGCACATGATGTCGTTATTAAATGCATTTAGAGCGCAAAACTGGGACGTTGAATTTGCAACGCCCGCGCAGCGCACCGAACACATGGTAAACCTTGACGACTTTGGTATAACCAGCCAAAGCATTGCACTAAACTGCGATAGCTTTGACGAATACGTTAAAGCCTATAACCCAGATATAGTCATGTTTGACCGCTTTATGATGGAAGAACAATTTGGCTGGCGCGTCGATAAATATTGCCCAAATGCCATTAAAATTCTCGATACCGAAGATTTACAATGCCTACGTAATGCACGCCACGAAGCGTTTAAAGGTGAGCGCGAGTTTACAACCAGCGATTTACACTCAGACATAGCAAAACGCGAAATTGCCGCTATTTTACGCTGCGACCTAAGCTTAATTATTTCAAGTTATGAAATGAGCCTACTAAACAGCGTATTTAAAATAGAGCCAAGCTTATTACACCATTTACCATTTATGGTCGATTTAAGCTCATTACCTACAAGTACAAAAACGTTTGAGCAGCGCCAGCACTTTATGACCATAGGTAACTTTAGACACGCGCCCAACTGGGATGCTGTACTTTACTTACAAAAAATATGGCCACTTATTCGAAAGCAACTCCCAAAAGCAGAACTACATATTTATGGCTCCTACCCACCACCAAAAGCCACGGCATTAAATAACCCTAAAACAGGGTTTTTAATAAAAGGCTGGGCCGATAATGCGTTTGATGTAATGCAAAGCGCACGCGTATGTTTAGCACCACTTCGTTTTGGTGCAGGGATTAAAGGTAAATTACTTGAAGCCATGATTATGCAAACACCCAGCGTTACCACTAATATTGGCGCAGAGGGCATGCATAACGATTTACCATGGCCTGGTAAAATAGCCAACACCGCCGACGATTTTGCCAACGCTGCTGTTGAAATGTACACCAATCAAAGTGACTTTGAGCAAGTGCAGCAAGATGGCAACACGCTCCTTAATACGCTTTACGATAAAGCTCAATTGAGCGCGGTGTTAATTAAAAAAATTGATTCAATAAGTAGTGATTTAGAGGCTCATCGCGAAAAAAACTTTACAGGCCAAATGCTCAAACATCATACAATGCGCAGCACTCAATACATGTCGCAATGGATAGCTGAAAAAAATAAAAAATTAGATTAAAAATGACTAGACACACACCAATTAGTGTTTAAAATCGCGCCCATCAAACGTGGGCAGTTTTAGCTGTATTGTCTATATTTTTAGCTTAGTTATCGCAATATTTGGTCCAAAAAGATTTGAAAACTGCAACCTTTACAGAAAAACGCAAATTTATCGTTAAATTGGGTAAAATGCTTCACAAGTATGGTACGCCTGCTTACCGACTAGAAGCCCACCTAATGGAAGTGGCTACATATTTAGGACTTAAATCGTCGTTTGTTATGTCGCCAACTTCGGTAACGTTTGTTATTTGGACTGATGGCCACGAAGACGAGTACACTCATGTTGCTCGTGTAGACCCTGGCGATCACGATTTAGGCTCACTTGCCGACACCGACGACCTTGTAAACCAAATGCTTGACGACAAGCTAACTTTACAAGAAGTTGACGCCCAGCTAGATGCTATCTACGACATGCCAAACCCATACAATAAACTTGTTACGGGCGTTGCCTTTGCAACTTCTGGTGGTGCGTTTGCAATGTTAATGGGTACTAGCTGGACTGATGTTATTTGGTCATCGCTTCTTACTTTAGTTGTTTATTTGTTTGTGCTTTGGTCGGGACGCTCAAAACGCGTAGCCCATATGCTTGAGCCATTAGTGGCCATAATATCAGCAATACTTGCCTGTGCAGTAAGCGTGTATATAACACCTGAAATAAACATACGCTTGGTGGTACTTTCGGCCATTATTGTATTTATACCAGGTTTAGCACTTGCGCTTGGCTTAGCAGAGCTTGCAGCGCGGCATTTAGTGTCGGGTACAGCAAGAGTCATGGACTCGTTTATGCTGTTATTTAAACTTTATTTTGGCGGTTTTATAGGCATAGGTATTGGCTTTGCACTCTTTGGGCAAGCTGACTTTGTACAACCTGAACCATTACCAAAGTGGACCGCATGGCTGGCTATATTTTTACTTTGTAGCAGCTTAATCGTTATTTTTAGAACCAAACTTAAGCACGCTGTTTGGTCTATTGCATCAGGGTTTATAGCCTATGGCACCAGTATTGGCTCGGCTATGTACCTTGATTACACGTTAGGTACGTTTGTAGGTGCTTTATCGGTGGGTATATTTAGTAACTTGTTTAACCGCGTTGCTAATGCGCCAGCCTCTATTGTGGCCATGCAAGGCTTAATTGTATTAGTACCAGGTAGCAAAACCTATATTGGCTTAAACTCACTCATTGAAGGCCAAGACTTTATATACGCAGAGCATATAGGCCAGCAAACGTTTTTAATATTTATGTCACTTGTTGCAGGGCTAATATTTGCAAACGTAGCTCTTCCGCCTAAAAAGAGTTTGTAAGTGATACTGAGCGCTCGCTTTACTTTAATTGAGTAAAGCGAGTAAAACGTTAAACTAAAAACAACTACCAAGTAGCAATTGAGGCCAATGCTAAGTGTTTTAGCTCATTACATTGCACTTGAGTCAAACTCAAAAACCTCATAGTAATCAAAAAAACTAGCCAAGGTAGGGTAAGCGCTGTTTCTTGATCCCAGCAAATTGTTACTGTTTGCGAATCATTTACTAAGCCCTTTAACCATTGGCGTGTTAACTCACTCCCTTGTGTGGAGTCGAATCTTTTTGCTCCGACCGGAAAGTTAATAGGTGTAGTAGCAATTAATGCTCTTGCTTGATCTTCGTTCAACGGAATAAGTTTATTTAGTGTATCTTTAGAAAAATCACCATAGGATGAGCTAATCCAGCACCATGCTAAAGAAAAGTCTTCAATTTTAATCAACGCTCTATACCTACTTTTATAAACACGTAATTGACCTTATAGGTTATTACTATTACCTACTCCATACAAACTTCATGTTATTTTACTTTTAGTTCAACAAGTTACAAGAGATCACTATGGTTTATTAATATTTAAGAAAGTATGTCAGACGTTTTTTACATTACGTGAAAGGTATACATTTTCAATAAGCAAATAATAGAGGACATTATTGCTTTATACTTCCCTATTGAGCAAAAGTACTCAATAGGGAAGTAACTCACTTAGCGTGACCAGTTAGTTTTGGCAAGCTCTACAATCTCGTTTCCTTTGCCATTTATTAACGCCTTCATCATGTAAACACTAAAGCCTTTTGCTTGCTCTAATTTGATTTGCGGTGGCATTGAAAGCTCTTGTTTTGCAGTATCGACTTCTAAAACAACAGGTCCTGAGTGGTTCATCATCTCGTTCATTGCCGATGGTAATTTTTCAGGGTCATCCACATGAATCCCTTTTAAGCCGCAGGCCTGTGCAATGTTAGCAAAACTTGGGTTTTCTAAATCGGTATCGCTTGATAAAAACCCACTGGCTTTCATTTCCATAGCCACAAAACTAAGTGAGCGATTATTATAAACAACAATCTTTATTGGTAAATTAAGCTGCTTAAGTGAGATTAAATCCCCCATTAACATCGAAAAGCCACCATCACCACACATTGCAATGACTTGGCGGTCTCTATCAACAGATTGAACCCCCATTGCCTGCGACATCGCATTTGCCATAGAGCCATGATTAAACGAGCCAATTAAGCGACGCTTACCATTCATTGATAAATAACGCGCAGCCCACACTGTTGGCGTACCTACATCACAAGTAAAAACAGCATCGTCAGCTGCTTGCTCGTTGAGTAAACGCGTTAAGTATTGCGGGTGAATTAAATTTTGCGAGGTTTTACCACTGGCAAGTTCATCGAGATCTTGTCGAGACTCTTTGTAGTTTTTAACACATTTTTGTAAGTGCGAACTGCTCCGTTCACCTTTAATATAATCAAGCAGTGTGGTCACTGAATTTTTAGTATCCCCTAATACGCCACAATCAATTTGAACGTGTCGCCCGAGTGACGCAGCCTGATTATCAATTTGCAATATGGTGGTATTTTCAGGATAAAAAGCACGATAAGGAAAACTAGTACCAATCATTAATAACGTATCGGCTTCTTGCATTGCATGATAGCCCGATGCAAAGCCAATAAATCCGGTCATACCAACATCATAAGGATTATCGTATTCAATAAATTCTTTACCGCGCATGGCATGCACTATCGGTGCTTGTAATTTTTCGGCTAACGCAACAATTTCGTCGTGGGCATCCTTACAACCAGCACCACACAATAAGGTTACTTTTTTACTTTTATTAAGATGAGTCGCCATTGCTTCAATATCAGATAAAGCGGGGGTATACGTTGCTGGCTTTGGCACGTTCCATTTTGGTTTGATAGCTTTAGGCATATCTTTTAATGCAATATCACCAGGTAGCACAAGTACACTCACGCCTTTGTTTAATATTGCTTGTCGCATTGCGGTTTCTAGCAGGTATGGCATTTGCTCAGGGCTCGACACCATTTCACAATACACACTGCATTCTTTAAATAATTCTTGCGGATGGGTTTCTTGAAAATAACTACTGCCAATTTCAGATGAAGGAATGTGTGCGGCAATTGCTAATACTGGTACATTATTGCGCTGACAATCAAATAAGCCATTAATTAAATGAAGATTACCTGGCCCGCAAGAACCCACACACACCGCAAGCTCGCCTGATAAATGGGCTTCGCCACCAGCTGCAAATGCGGCAACTTCTTCATGTCGCGTACCTAACCATTCAATTGTTCCCATTTTTCGCAGACTTTCACTAATGCCGTTAAGTGAATCGCCAGTTACTCCCCAAATACGTTTTACGCCAGCTCGTTCAAGGGTTTTAGTGATAAAACTTGCGATATTTTGACTCATAATATAGAACTCCTAAATATTCAGTTATTCTGTAAATTGATTTTTCGTCTCTGATCTATCAGGTAAGTCATCGTTTCGAAATGCGCTCAATTATTGAGAATCGATAAGCTTAAATATTTTGATAATGATAGATATATTACTACTGAGACTTTACTAACAAACGCCTAAGTCTGCTGCGCCCCCATACTGATACATAAAACATGAATGTCCGCTTTAAAGTGTTTATGAATATGCGGGTGCGAGATTTTTAGTGGCTTAACTATGAATATGTTATTATGCGCTCAATTATTTTACTGAATGCTTTTCTCTTACTTCTATGCCAAATTCTGCTTCTTGCTTTACATTATTTTCTCAAAATATTGATGCTCTCGCGCTTCCTGAAAAGTTTACTTTTCCTTTTTATTACGAGCCGCAACCATTAGCTGTAGCAGCCACTAAACAATTACAGCAACAACTTGAAACGTTAACGCATTTAAAAGCAGAAAATGCAGGTAAAATGTTTGGGGTTTTAGTGGTGCAAAATGCTAAGCAACAATTAGGCTTTTTAAGTGCTTATTCGGGACAAATTGAAGGTGATAAAGCCAATATTAGCTTTGTGCCGCCTGTTTCTAGCATGCAACTTCAAGACGATACCTATTTGGCTCAAAGTAAAATAATTAACGATATTAATGCTCAAATTGAGCAATTAGAAAATAGTGAACAACTGCTTGAAGTTAATAGCAAACTTGATGATGCAACAAAGAGCTACCAGCAAGCGCTATTAGCTCAACAGGCAGTAATGCAAGCCGGTCGTCAGCAACGAAAAATACAACGTACTGAAGGTGAATTAGAACTTAGCGAAAGTGATTTTGAGCAGTTAAAAAATAAGCTTGCAGTGCAAAGCATCGTAGAAAAAAAGCAACTGCTGGCACTTAAAGCCTATTGGCAAAATATAATCGAGTCACTGCAGCAAACACACATCAATATTTCTGATGAAATTGCTCATTTAAAAAAGCGCCGTAAAACGCTTTCTAAAAGCTTACAAAAAAAGTTATTTGCTCAGTACCAGTTTTTAAATGCAAATGGTGAAACTACAGACTTAAATGCCATATTCGCAGCATTACCTGAGCACACTCCTCCTTCGGGTGCTGGCGATTGTGCAGCGCCTAAATTATTACAATACGCCTATAAACATGACTTAAAGCCACTTGCTATGGCTGAGTTTTGGTGGGGAGCAGCACCTAAATCAGCAATTAGGCAGCATAAAAACTACTACCCTTCTTGTTACAGTAAATGCCAACCAATACTTGGGCACATGCTAAAGGGTTTAGATGTTGAAGATAACCCGCTACTTATTAACCCAGCTCAGGGTAAAGATTTAAGTATTGTTTATAAAGATGACGACTTACTTGTGGTAAATAAGCCCGCTGAGTTTTTATCAGTGCCTGGCGTTAATATTGATGACTCAGTTTATATGCGAATCAAAACGCAGTTTCCAGAGGCATCAGGCCCACTAATTGTTCACAGATTAGATATGTCGACTTCTGGGTTATTGATGATTGCGCTTAATAAACGCGTGCACAAAGCACTGCAAAAGCAGTTTATTGAACGCACCATAGATAAACGTTATGTCGCATTAGTTAATGGTAACGTAGCTGAGGATAGCGGAGTAATTGATTTACCCTTAGTGCTCGACTTTGATGATAAACCGCGCCAAATGGTGTGTTACACACACGGTAAGCCATCACTTACTACCTGGCAGGTTTTAGAGCGTAACAACAACATTACCCGATTACAGTTATACCCTAAAACAGGGCGAACTCATCAATTAAGAGTGCATTGCGCACACAGTTTAGGTTTAAACATGCCAATTATAGGCGACACACATTACGGACAAAAAGCCGATAGATTACATTTACACGCAGAATACTTAGCATTTACTCACCCTATTACGCTCGAGCGATTAGAGTTTGAAGTAGCTGCAGATTTTTAATAAAAACACATAGCTACAACGACTATATTATTCAATGTGTTGGTTTTTATTAATTTAATTGATATCGTTTGTGGTCTTGTTTTTTCAATGAGAAGTATAAAAAACTGTTCAAACCCAAGTTTATTAAGCAATGTGAATAAGTATTTCAATAATAAAAATAAGTCAGCAAAGGATTAACATGGCTAACAATACACAAATAAAGATTTTAGGTAATACTTTATGGGCAAAGTATATTGTTCTCCTTTTATTTTTACTTTTTAGTAAACTTGCCTCTGCTAACGGCGATTCATTAAATGCAACTTCACATGCGCTAGACTTTGACACGACTCAAACACTCATTAAAAACATAAAACTAAATGAATTAGACTATCTTGAAAATGAAAACAAACTCACTCAAGCGTTTAAAATAAGCAAAGATCAAAATTGGGAAAAGCTTCATCTAGAAGCGGCCGCTTTGTATGCGGAGTTACTTTTTAGACAAGAAAAATACGCAGCATTAAATACTCACTTATCCTATTACTTAAAGAACAAAGAGTTACCAAACCAAAAAAGTGTGTATTTATTATTTCTCGAATCACAACTCAAGTCTCTAGCGAGGGATGCAAACCCAGCTCCAGCACACACGCTAGCCACAAAATTAGAAGAGAGCTTGCAACATCATTCATCTAAAGAAAAAATTATTATTTTACGAGCACTTGCTTACTATTACACCGATACTGATGCATTGAAAAAGACCCTAAATGTTGCACTAGAAGGGCTAGAATTAGCATTAAAAGATGACGACTCAGCATCTCAGGGATACTTTTTTAGAAAAATAGCCGATGCATATAATTATCTAAACGAAAAAGACAAAGCCATATATTATGCAAAAAAAGCGGTTGCGGCATATGAGCAAACACAAGACGGGCTTTTTACTGCAAAAGCATATTGGAGTTTAGGCAATATATTGCTCGAGATAAAAAAACCTAAAGATGCCTTAATATACCTAGACAAAGCATTGTTCTACTTTAAAAAAGCTAATATGCAAAAAGGCTTAACCTTTGCCCAATACTCAATTGCTAGCATTGAGTACTTACAAGCAAACTACGATAAAGCTTTAACTTTAACTAAAGAGAACATTGAGCTTGCTCGTTCTGCAGGTGTACACGACATGCAACTCGCATCGCTCATTTTGTTAGCTGACATATATATAAAACTAGATTTACTTGATCAAGCAAATGAAGCAAACGATGAGGTGTTTTTAAACTTAGATAAATTCAGCCGCAGTATTTATAAAGCCGATTTTTTAAGTAAACGCTATGAGCTAAAGCGACGCCTTAACTACACTAACGAGGCTTTTGAAGCAATTGAACAAAAGCTCCTTTATACAAAAAAACACTACGAAGCTACCAGTGAAAGTAATATAAAAACACTACAGGTACAGTTTGAAGTAAAAGAAAAAGAAGAGAAAATACAGCAACTAGAGTACGCAAAAGATATTAGTGAACTACAAGCTAAAGAAGAGTACCAACAAAAAATAATTTGGCGACTCAGCGCTGCTATTGCGTTTATTTTAGTGATTGCTTCATTATTTTTATTTTATCGGCAAGCTCGACAACGTCAAAAATATCACAATATTTCATTAACAGATTATCTAACAAATAGCCCTAATCGCAGAGGAATAATGCGCGCAGCAGAAGCAAAGCTTGATGAAGGTAAAATGACGATAGCAATTGTTGACTTAGACTACTTTAAAAAAGTTAACGACCAATTTGGTCACGATGTTGGGGATTTAGTTCTTATTTCCTTTGCAAAGGCTGCAAAAGAAACACTAAGTGGTGATCATCAGTTTGGCCGCTACGGCGGCGAAGAATGGTTGTTTGCACTAAATTCGGTTGACGAACTAGCTATTCGAGATATCTTTGACCAGCTCGCCACTAGGTTTACCGAGCATTGTAGTAATATAAAAGACCTTCCTAGTAATACAAAAATCACTTTTAGTGTGGGAGCCTCTGTAAGTAGCCCCTTAAAAAGCACACTAGATGTTCTTATTAAGCATGCAGATAAATTACTTTATAAAGCAAAAGAAAACGGAAGAAACCAAGTCGTTGTTGATTAGATAAATACAGCTAAAAGTACTTGCTCAGTTAATTGACTAAAGTCCATCTAAAACCATCTGTTTAATTTTATGTGCTTTTACAAAATGATCTAATTTATGAGTGTGTATCCACCAAGTAGCGGCCTCCATAAGTAGCTCTGGGTCGTCGTTTTTATTGGCAAAAAATGCATAAAAAGAAAGCCCTACATTTTCGCCTTTAGCTGCTATTTTTTTATCGCACACAGTAATTATTTTTGCTCTTAGTTCTTCCCTCATACATACCTTATTTAATTATATTTTTATTATTAAAATACGCCATTTAAAAAGCTAACGATTAGCTGTAAAAGGCTTCTATCAACCAAGCCATGATTCTCAAGCTCTTTATTAGGCGTATTTACTTTTGCAGCTTTGCATTCATTATCTAATGTCTCATTTTTACGTGTATCGGTTTCGTATGCAATATCTGCTTATTCCATACATTTTGCCGAGCCTGCGTAAGGCTTTGCCGCACAAGCGCTCAGTAATAAAAAAAGTGGAATTGCTATCAATAATTGCTTCATAACTAATCCTATTTTTGCGCAACTTATTTACTTTAAATTACAGCTGCAAGTTAGCCTATTTACTTTTCTACCACCATTACAAAAAATTCAAAAAAGAACGTACCGATGGCATCAAAAAAAGTATCATTTTTTTCATCCTTTTTAATTTGTGCGCTAATGCATTGATTGTAAACCTGTGAGCTTGTTTGAGCGCCATTTCGATCAACCATTTCGGCCTCTTCAATGCATAAGTTAGGGTCAGAACGCGGGGCTGCACTACATGCACTCAGTAAAGCGCACAGTAGTAATGCGGCGACGGGGCTTTTTATGTTCATCCTTAAACTATCCTATCAAGTTAACGTGCTACCTGCATTTATATGTGAGAGTAATATATAGGTTGTACCCAAATAACACTGGCACTTTATCACTGCTATAAAATAAACAACCAGTAAATATTTGTAAGGTTCTGTAGGAATTTATACTCACTTTTATAATTGAACTACGCAAAAGCCTGAAATTATTGCATTCATATCACTGTAAAATTTACAGTGATCGCAGCCAAAGAATAAAAAATTAAATTAAATTTATTAAAATACAATAACTTAATATTTGGCATTTAGTTTGCTAGTTAATGATATAAGCAAATAAATTGTAAAAGGACTAGTTATGAATATTTTTGAAGCACTACGTCATGACCATGACAAACAACGAGAATTGGTAGATGCGCTTATTCAAACACACGGCGACACAGAGCAGCGCCACAAGCTAATGGATGAGCTAAAAACAGAATTAGAAAATCACGCAAAATTTGAAGAACGTTACTTTTATAACCCACTTATGTTTGATGACTTAACTCATGAAAAAGCGCGCCACAGCGTAGCTGAACATCACGAAATTGATGAATTAATTGAACAACTTGAAGATACCGAAATGAGCTCGTCTGCATGGTTAGTTGCAGCTAAAAAGCTACACCATTTGGTACATCATCATTTAAGTGAAGAAGAACACGAAGTGTTTCAATTAGCGGGTAAAGCACTTACCGAAGGGCAAAAAGAGAGCCTTGCTGAGCAATACAACGACGCAATGCATTAGTTGCATAACACGCAAACCGACTTCCACACACTCCCTGTGTACTTATTGGTTATAAGCCTTATGGCTTATAACCAATTTTTTACATGTACTTTATTACTTTACAGTAAATTTCACGTCTTGGTCGCGTAATAAGTAAAGTGCAAAACACGCAGCCCACATTGGCCATGCAGTAAAGAATAATAAGTTATTAAAGCCATCTATGTACTGGTTGTAAGAAGAAAGCGTAGATAAGCCATGCATTACAAAAATGATACCGTACGTTATACGCTTTTTAATACCTGCTAAAAATGCTAAAACAAGCACTAACTGCACCGCACCAATAATGTAAGCCACTATATCTGTAGAGCCACTAATACCGTAAAAATGTTCAAAAATACGTGCGCTATGCCCAGGATTAACAAACTTATCGAATGTCCACATAACCATTACAATAAACACGCCTAAACGCAAAGATAAAAGTGACCACTGCAAACGGTTTTGCACATCAGAATTCATTGAACCTGTCATAAAATTTCCTTAAATGAATATTAATAAACGTAGAAGTAAGCTAGACCGTATAAGTTATTTTTTATTTCAAAAATTTTTAATTAAATTCATTAATTAAGCCATGCAGTACTAAAAGTGAAGCTTATTTAAGTAATTTAAAAATGCTGCATAAAAGTTAACTCTTTTAAAATGTTAGCAGGTTGAAAGTAGTCTATAATTAATAAATCCTATTAAAAGCAAACATTTACTTTCACTCTAATACAATCGCCCTATTAATATTTTATCGACTAATAAAACAATAGTACTTAATTACCAACTTTGTAATGCATCTGTTTTGTTATGTTCTAAAAAACAAAAAGAATCAAAATTTTACTGAAAGTTATTTTTAATCCTTTCGGTCTTTATCGCCAACAACATTTTAACCGTAGAGAGAAAACGTTTGAAACACGCATATTTAGCACTTTCCCTAGCCACCATATTAAATACACCACTTAATGCTTTTGCAGCCGAAGAATCAAAATCAGCAAAAGAAGGCGCAATTGAGCGTATTGAGGTGGCAGGCCAAGTTATTAAATCTCAAGGTCTTTCGGTTAAAAATGTCACTGTAGACGGCCCTTTTGGCGACAACTTAGCTCTACGAGATATAGCCCGTTCAGTAACACCAATTTCAAGCGAGTTAATAGAACAACTCAATATTACGACTTTACAAGATGTACTTGCAGTAAGCCCTAATACCTATTCAGCCAGTGGTTTTGGGGCACCAAGCTTACCTACTATTCGTGGGCAACTAGGTGAGCTTTTCCAAGATGGTACACGCCGCCAAGCAGGTAATAATGGCTTTGGTGTGCCGTTATCGTTCAACTCTATAGAACAAATAGATGTAGTAAAAGGCGCGCCACCGGTATTATTTGGCTCAAGCCAACGCAACGGTGGTTTTGTAAACTTACATTCTAAAAAAGCATCAACTGACGACAGTAAAGGCAAAGCAACGGTATCTGCAGGACGATGGGATCAGTACAGCGTTTTAGTTGATTACAGTGCACCTATAGTAAAAGACAAAGTAGGTTTTAGAGTAAGCGCTGAACACATTGATAACGGCAGTTACTACGACTTTTCGGGCACGAAAAGCGACAGCTTATATGCAGCACTTAGGGTGTTACCTGATGACAAGAGCAGCTGGGATATTAACTTTGAGTTATACCAAGTTGAATTTACCGATAACGCAGGTATTAACCGCCCTACTCAAGCCTTAATTGATGATGGCCTTTATATTACCGGCCAAGGCGTGCAAGCCAATGGCAGTACAGTACCTGCAGCTGGTTCTATTGTTTCACCTACTGGGCAAGTAAAAATAGACCGTAGTACAGTACTTACCGACCCTGACAATCAAAACGAAGCCACTACTTATTTACTACACAGTATTTATAAGCGTGAACTTTCAAACAATGCATCTATAAAAAACATTACGTATTTTCAGCACTTACAACGCGAAGAAATTGCACAAAATAGCTTTGTTGAAATTATAGATGGTGCCGATACCGCGCAAAACCGTACCGAATTGACCTACCAATGGAGCAACGAGCAGCAAACAATTTTTGCTTTTGATGTGCGTTACAACCGCGTGCTAGGCTACAGCCAATTTACAACAGAAGCCGACTTACCTATTGATTTAACTGGCCCAATTTCAAATCGCCGCATTCCTTTAACTGATGCACAACAAGCGCGTTTAATTGAAATTAGTCCAGGTGTATTTGTATCCCCTGGTGGTCAGTACGATATTAATAACGATGGCAGCGGCGACTTTAACTTATCAGACACTACCGATTCGCGCTCATGGCAAACGGGTTTTGCTATTCAGCAAGATTCAGATTGGACAGATAAGTTTCATACAAGTGTTGGCTACCGCATAGATTTTTATGACGTAGACGCGCACGACCCAATAGCACCAGAGGGTGAAATTGCAGCGAGCGACAGCATTAACGATAAGCTACATTCGGGGCAAGTAAGCTTTAACTACCGATTAAATGGTGATTACACCACTTATGGTGCAGCAAGTTACAACGAAGCCACATCAAATAGTATGGCTGGCGGCACATCTCTTGGTGGTGATAACACGATTAGCGCACAAAACTTTTCAACCGAAAATACCTTAGTTGAATTTGGTTTGAAATACGCACCAACCGACAGTGATTGGTACGCCGATGGAGCAGTATTCAGCCAACGTCGTAGTTTACGTAATCGTGATGGTAGTAATACCGGCATTCGTACTACCGGCTTTGAAAGCCAAGTATTTTATGATGCTTACCCTTATTGGCTAAGTGCCGGCTACAGCTATATTGACGCTCGCTACGATAATTCTGCAAGTAGCCAAGACTCAGCGCAAGTAGCAGATGCATTTGACAACTCACGTCCAGATATTATTTCAGGTACCAGTGTTGGCGCACCTAGCTTTACCGCGTTTGCACCTTCAAACCGCCAAGTTCAGGGCATCCCTGAGCAATCTTTCAGCTTTAACGGAAATTATTCAATTAATTCGAAATGGCAAACGGGTTTTTCAGGTCTATATACAAAGAGTTACCCATTAGACTTTTTGGCGACAGTAAAAATTCGTGATCAGTACACCCTAAACGTAAATACTAGCTATGCTTTTACGCCTAATACCAAGTTACGATTAGATGTGAACAACGTGACGAATCAAAAAAACTGGCGCCCAGTATTTGAAGGCGGTTACTTTGGTGCAACTTTAGCTTTTCCTGAGTTGCCAATTAACGCCAAGTTAACCCTTACGCATAGTTTTTAAGAGAGAGAACATGATTAAAAAAATATTTCTATTATTGATTGCAGCGGCCGCCGTCGGTCTGTTCTTTCATTTTGACTTACACCAACTACTTACGCTTGATGGCTTAAAAGGGTCGATGGATCAGTTTAACCAATACAAAGAGCAGTCACCGTTACTAGTTATTGGTGGGTTCTTTTTACTATACGTAGTAGTAACTGCTCTCTCTTTACCAGGCGCCGCTATTTTAACACTTGCCGCAGGTGCATTGTTTGGCTTAGTTGAAGGCTTATTGGTTGCATCTTTTGCCTCAACTATTGGCGCAACACTTGCCTTTTTAGTATCGCGTTACTTACTACGTGACACTATTAAACAACGTTTTCCTGAGCGATTAGCCGCCATTGATGCAGGCGTTGAAAAAGAAGGTGGATTTTACTTATTTACGCTTAGATTAGTGCCGGTGTTTCCGTTCTTTTTAATCAACTTACTAATGGGTGTTACTTCAATAAAGTCTTGGACTTACTACTGGGTAAGCCAAGCAGGTATGCTCGCCGGTACATTTGTATTTGTTAACGCAGGTACACAACTGGCGCAAATAGAGAGCTTATCTGGAATTTTATCATTCAACTTAATCTTATCATTCGCTTTATTGGGTATATTCCCATTCATTGCAAAAGGAATCTTAAACGTGTTTAAAAAGCGTCGCGTATACAAAAACTACACTAAGCCTAAAAAATTCGACCGTAACATGATTGTTATTGGCGCAGGCGCAGGTGGTTTGGTAACAAGTTATATAGCCGCTGCTGTTAAAGCAAAAGTAACCCTTATTGAAGCGGGCGAAATGGGTGGAGACTGTTTAAACTATGGTTGTGTTCCAAGTAAAGCAGTCATTAAAAGCGCTAAAATTGCAGAACAAATTCGCCATGGTGAAAACTACGGCCTAGAAAATGCGACACCGCAGTTTTCGTTCAAAAAAGTAATGGCACGTGTACATAAAGTTATTGCCGATGTAGCACCGCACGACAGCGTTGAGCGTTACACCAACCTAGGCGTAGATGTTGTAAAAGGTTACGGTAAATTAATAGACCCGTGGACTGTAGAAATTAAACTTAACGACGGTGGCACGCAAACACTCACGGCACGCACCATTGTTATTGCAACTGGCGCACGCCCATTTGTACCGCCACTACCTGGTATTGAAGAAACAGGCTATGTAACAAGCGATACATTGTGGAATAAATTTGCAGAGCTAGACGAAGCACCTAAAAAACTTGTAGTACTTGGTGGTGGTCCAATTGGGAGCGAATTAGCACAAAGCTTTGCACGTTTAGGTTCAAGCGTTACGCAAATTGAAATGGCGGAGCGCATCATGATCAAAGAAGATCTTGAAGTGTCTACTTTTGCTCACGAAGCGTTAACCGAAAGTGGTGTTAATATTTTAACATCGCACCAAGCACTTCGCTGTGAAGCTCGCGATGGTAAAAAATATATTGTTGTTAAACATAACGACAAAGAAATAGATATTGAATACGACGAGCTATTATGTGCCGTTGGTAGAAGTGCACGCCTTAAAGGTTATGGCCTTGAAGAGCTTGGCATTGAAACAAACCGCACAGTAGTAACTAACGAATACCTAGAAACACTGTACCCTAATATTTTTGCAGCAGGCGATATTGTAGGTCCATACCAATTTACACATGTGGCAGCTCATCAGGGTTGGTACGCAGCGGTAAATGGCTTATTTGGTCACCTTAAAAAGTTTAAAGTAGATTACCGTGTTATTCCGTGGACTACGTTTATTGACCCAGAAGTAGCACGTGTTGGCTTAAACGAGCAAGACGCAAAAGACAAAGGCATAGATTACGAAATCACTCGTTTTGAATTTGAAGAGCTAGACCGTGCAATTACCGACAGCGCCACTAAAGGCTTTATTAAAGTAATTACACCCAAAGGCAAAGACAAAATATTGGGTGTTACCGTAGTATCTGAACACGCTGGCGATTTAATTGCTGAGTTTGTACTGGCAATGAAACACGGTTTAGGCCTTAACAAAATACTCGGTACTATACACAGCTACCCTACTTGGGCTGAAGGTAACAAATACGCAGCAGGTGAGTGGAAACGCGCTCATGCACCTGAAAAAGTGCTTAACTTGCTTGAAAAATACCACACTTGGCGCAGAGGCTAATATGTTTAAAACACCTCTAAAAGCATTGCTACTTAGTTCGGCTTTAGTTGTAACATCGTTTGCAACGTCATTTTCGGCCCAAGCCCAAAACATGCACGACAGCTGGAATGCATTGTTAAATAAGCATGTTGTCGCTATTAATCATAATCACAGTACTGAGGTTGATTACGCTGCTGTAAAACGTGAGCATGCACAGCTAAAAACGTATTTAGATTCGTTAACGGCTGTAACGCAAAGCGAATTTGACGCTTGGGAAAAGCCTAAGCAACTCGCTTTTTTAATCAATGCTTATAATGCGTGGACTGTTGAACTTATATTGACTAAGTACCCTGATATTAAGTCAATTAAAGACTTAGGGAGCTTTTTTAGCTCACCATGGAGTAAAGAGTTTGTGCCATTACTTGGCAAAACTCGCAGCCTTGATGATATAGAGCATGGTTTAATACGTGGCAGCGGTAGATACAACGACCCACGTATTCACTTTGCAGTAAATTGCGCGAGTATTGGTTGCCCAGCGCTTCGAGAAGAAGCCTATACAGCCACTGATTTAGAGAGCCAACTGCAAGAGCAAACGGTGCGCTTTTTATCAGATATGACACGTAATATGGCTCAAGAAAATACGCTAAGCGTGTCTTCAATATTTAAATGGTACGGCGATGACTTTGAAAACGGTTTTAGAGGTGCAAACACGCTACAGCAGTTTTTCCTGCAATATAGCGATGCACTTAAACTGATACCCGCTCAGCAAAAAGCACTTAAAAATGATGACATGAAAGTTAAATTTTTAGACTACAACTGGGATTTAAATGTTCGCCATTAAGTTTTGGCAAACACTGGCGCGATACAGCTTTTGCTGTGTCGCGTTTTGCGTTTGTGTAATCGCAAATTTAGCTGCTTTTTCGAGCACTGCGTTTGCTAATCCCGTTATCAACTCAAAGAGTGAAAGTAATTTAGTAATAAACACACAACAGGGAGCTCGCTGGCAACAAGTTCAAACACTTGGTAGTAATCAAGATGTTTACTTTTATGCATGGGGCGGCGACGCGCAAATAAATGCCTATATTCAATGGGCAGCGCAGCAAGTTAAAACTAAGTACAACATTAACCTAGTGCATGTAAAATTAAGTGATACCAGCGAAGCAGTAAGTCGTGTACTTGCCGAAAAATCAGCAAACAATAACAACCAAGGCAGCGTAGATTTAATGTGGATCAACGGGGCTAACTTTGCCACCATGAGTGAGCACTCTCTGCTTTTAAAGCAATGGGCAAATAAACTCCCCTACTTTGCATTAACCGATCCGGCTAACAACCCTGCTGTAACCTTTGACTTTGGTTTACCTACCAATGGGATGGAGGCTCCATGGGGGCAAGCGTCACTTACATTTTATTACGACAGCATTGCAATAAATGGTAAGGCAAACAATAAATTGCCTACTACATTAAACGAATTATTAAACTGGAGCGCGCAAAACCCTGGTCGCTTTAGTTACCCAAAGCCGCCTGACTTTTTAGGTATGAGCTTTTTAAAATACGCCTTAGTTGTACTGCATCAGCAAAGCAGCGAAAATATTAAAGCGCAGCTAAACCAACCAGCTACAACTAAAAATACAGCGCAAGTGTTAAACCCACTGTGGGACTTTTTAGATAAATTACACCCAACTCTTTGGCGTGGTGGCACTCATTTTATGCAAAGTGGTGCTCAAATGCGCCGCTTAGTAGACGATACAGAGTTGAGTTTAGCCTTTACTTTTTCTGCACCTGAAGTACCCGCAGCTGTAAAACGCTATGATTTACCAAACAGCATTCGCAGTTACGCAATGAGTGATGGCAGTTTAAGTAATACCCATTTTGTGGCAATCCCTTACAATGCAAGCCACCAGCAAAGTGCGCAATTAGTGGCTAATTTTTTACTCAGCCCTGAGGCGCAAGCTCAAAAACAAAAAGCGCATATATGGGGCGATAAAAGCGTACTTATTCAATCAACGTTAACGCCTGATCAGCAAGCTTTATTTAAAACAGCTAAACCGCATCCAAGTGCACTGCCTTTAAACAGTATTAAACGCACATTGAGCGAACCTCATCCAAGCTGGGTAAACGCCATTATGCAAGGTTGGCAAACTCGTTATGGAGTAAGCCAATGAGTGTTATTTCAAAAAGTGTACCGATTAATACCAAAGCAACAACGCAGTGCAGCACCGATATGTTTACGCGCATTGTAAAATTTAGCCCGCGATTTTTACTCGCTTTACTTATACTACCCGTACTTGGTGGCTTAATTAGCGTATTGCTGCCTGCCTTTGGTTATGCGCCCGTACTTGAGCAAACTACATTTAGCTTGCAAGGTTTTAATGCCCTTTGGCAAACACCTGGCCTTACTCAAATGGTTACCTTAAGCGTTGCAACGGGCTTAATAAGTACTCTGCTTGCATTTATCATTACTTTAATGATTTTAGCTGCGTTTTTTAATAGCCCGTGGCTTAACCGAATTCAGCGTTTATTGAGCCCTATATTAGTGATACCTCATGCCGCCGCGGCTATTGCAGTAGGGTTTTTAATTGCCCCTTCAGGTATGATTTCACGCTTAGCGTCGCCTTGGTTAAGCGGCTGGGAACTTGCGCCAAACGGCATGTTTCCGCACGATTCATTCGGTATTAGTATTATTTTAGGCTTAACACTCAAAGAGCTTCCCTTTTTATTACTAATGGCACTGGGCGTACTTGCACAACCTGAGCTTGGCAAAAAATTACGCCAACAACATAAGGTTGCGCTTAACTTGGGTTATTGCCCAATGACCGCCTTTTTTAAAGTAATACTGCCAAGTCTTTATCCGCTGCTGCGTTTGCCCCTTTTAGCAGTGCTTGCCTATGCAAGTGCCAGTGTAGAAATGCCACTCATTTTAGGCCCAAATACACCACCCACGTTGGCCGTTGCAATAATGCATTGGTTTAACGATGTTGATTTAAACCTGCGTATTAAAGCCTCAGCAGGTGCTTTATTACAACTGGCTGTTACAGGCGGTTTGTTAGCCCTTTGGCTTGGCGCAGAAAAGGCCGTAAAAGTGCTATTTAGCGACTCACTCACTAATGGAGTGCGCGAATACGGCGGATTTTATTGGCAAAAAATAACGGTAGTACTCACCGCATTAGTAATTGGCTTTATACTGTTGTCGCTTATTGGTTTAGTTATGTGGTCGGTTGCAGGCTTTTGGCGCTTTCCAGATGCAATGCCTGAGCAATTTACACTACTGCATTTTAAAAGTGCGCTAATGCAAATGAGCAGCCCGCTTTTTAATACCCTAGCAATCGGTTTAGTAACCACATTATTTGCCATTATTCTTACCTTGTTGTGTTTAGAATCAGAGCAGTTGAGTGACAAACCGATTTCTCGTTTTACCAGTTTAATTATTTACTTACCGTTATTAGTACCCAGTATTGCCTTTTTGTTTGGGCTAGTATGGATACAACAATTGGTAAATAACCAAGCCGCATTTTTTAATGTGGTACTTACGCATTTACTGTTTGTGTTGCCTTATGTGTTTTTGTCACTTGCGAGCAGTTATAGGCGCTTAGATCCTCGTTTTGCTCATGTTGCAGCAAGCCTAGGCGCAGCGCCATGCAAGGTGTTTTTTAAAGTAAAACTACCTCAGTTGTTTGCCCCTATTTTAATTGCAGCCGCACTGGGCTTAGCAATTAGTTTTGGACAATACCTCCCCACGCTTTTAGCTGGCGGCGGGCGCATAGCCACAATAACAACCGAAGCCGTTACGCTTGCCAATGGCGCAAGCAGACGCACCAGTGCCGTGTACGCTATTATGCAAATGGCGTTGCCACTTATTGGATTTATACTGGCATGGGTTTTACCTAAATATTTTTTCAAAAGTGCACGTGCTTAAAAGTGCACATATTTAAAGCACCCATGTTTAACACCATCAGGGTTAAGGTTTTTTAATGCAGTCATCGTTACAAATTAAAAATTGTCAGCTTTATCGCCAAAATGAGCTGCTACTTAGCTTAAACGAGCAAGTTAATGGCGGTGACATACTTACCATTATGGGGCCATCAGGCAGTGGTAAATCAAGCTTATTAAATTGGATTACGGGTACTTTACCAAGTAGCTTTAAGGCCAATGGAGAGGTGTGGCTTAATGGTCAAAATATCGATAACACCCCTCCACACTTGCGCCATATTGGAGTGCTCTATCAAGACGCTTTATTGTTTTCGCATTTAACTGTTGCTGGTAACATTGCCTTTGCAATGCCAAAAGGTAATAAAAAACAACGCCTTGAAAAAATAGAACACGCACTTGAGCAAGTAGGTCTTAAAGATATGGGCAATCGTCACCCCGATAACTTATCGGGCGGGCAACAAGCCCGTGTTGCATTATTACGTATGCTGCTGAGCGAACCTAAAGCCATTTTACTTGACGAACCCTTTAGCAAACTCGACACCCAACTGCGTGTTGATACACGCGAACTCGTGTTTAGCCAAATACGCGATCATAAGCTACCTGCAATTATGGTAACTCATGACCATAGCGATGCCGACGCTGCAAGTGGCAAACTCATTACTTTAAATAGCGCACTTTAATCCGTGGCTTTAATACGCATAAGGCAATAAACATGCTAGACAAATTTATCACCCCTGTAATTAAGCCACTTTTAACACCTGTGGTTACGCTTATGCATAAACGCGGCATAACCGCCGATCAGCTCACTGTTGTAGGCTTTTTAGTTGGTTTATTAGCTGTGCCATTACTGGCGTTTGGAATGTGGTACGGCGCATTAGTGGCCATTGCTTTAAATCGAATTTTAGATGGACTTGATGGCGCATTAGCACGCTATGCAAACCAAAGTTCAAGCGCGGGTGGCTTTTTAGATATCACACTCGACTTTTTATTTTACGCGGCTATTCCGCTTGGCTTTATTTTGGCAAACCCTGAGCAAAACGCGATAGCGGGATCGTTATTACTTGCCACTTTTATTGGTACGGGCTCAAGCTTTTTAGCTTTTGCGATTGCCGCAGAAAAATTTAAACTCGAAAAACCGCAATTTAAATACAAAAGCTTTTACTACTTAAACGGTTTAACCGAAGGCACTGAAACAATAGCGCTATTTATTGCATTTTGTATTTGGCCGCAGCACTTTGCAGTTATGGCGAGCATTTTTGCTATTGCATGTGGCATAACTATTTTTACCCGTATACATGGCGGTTATCACACGCTTAAGCAACAAGAAGCCGATGCTAACAAAGCAGCTGAAAACGTGCCTAACAGTGCAAATTCTGAGGTAATAAATGACTAATGAAGTATGGTGGCGACTCGGCTGCTTTTTTAGCATTTTAATTATAATGATGCTGCTTGAATGGCAAAAGCCTGCTCGCCAAGCACCTATTAAAAGCAGTACACGTTGGTTTGCTAATTTTGGATTAGTGTTTGCATCATCAGTTATTGCGCGCTTAGTGGTCCCTATTGGGTTAACCGCTGTTGCACTTTACAATCAAGAGCACGGCATTGGCTTATTTAATCAAATAGCCCTACCAAGCAGTTTAATTATTATATTGAGCATACTTTTACTCGATATATTAATTTATTGGCAGCATAGATTATTTCATCAAGTGCCTATATTATGGCGTTTGCACCGCGTTCACCACGCCGATGCACACGTAGATACAAGTACGGGCTTGCGCTTTCACCCTATCGAAATTGTACTGAGCATACTTATAAAACTCATTGCAGTAACTGCTCTTGGCGTACCTGCCATTGCGGTACTTATATTTGAAATAGCACTTAATGGTTTAGCATTATTTAATCATGCAAATATACGCCTACCTAATGCCATTGAAAAACCACTGCGTTTAATATTAATGACGCAAATATTGCATCGAATTCACCATAGCCAAGTGGTTAGTGAAACTAACTCAAACTATGGTTTTAGTGTAATTTGGTGGGATAAATTATTTGGTAGCTATAAAGATAAAGCTAAAAAAACCGACGCAGATATAAATATTGGCTTAAAAGAATACCCAAGCCAAAAGCAAAACGCCTCGCTTTGGGGTTTATTGATCATGCCATTTAAAAATAAGTAAACTGCGTATATTCTCGAATTAGCCCTATATTTAATAGGCTCTTATTAAAGAGCCTATTATCAATTAAGTAACACTAAAACGCCTCTTACCGTAAACTAATTGTAAATAAAATAAACAAATATGTTGACCATTTGCGTACTCCACAATATTATTTGTAAGCGCTTACAAAACACAATCTAAAATGTAAGCGCTTACAGCATGAAAAACAAAGCTCAAAAAACAATTAATCTGACAATAATCTGTTGAAACCGGGGTTCAGTTATGAACATTGAAACAACGCACATTACACGTTTACTTGCCGCTATCTCTTTAGTTACGTTAGCTGGCTGTGGTGGTGACTCTGCCACTAAATCAAATTTTGAAAATGTAGATGCCTCTGAGCCAGTATCAGATTGGCAAATGGTTTGGAGCGACGAGTTTGAAGGCTCAGCCATTGATACAAACAAATGGAACTATGAATTAAACTGCGATGGCGGTGGTAACAACGAGAAACAGTGTTACACCGACAGTGAGCAAAATGCATTTATTGCAGACGGTGTGTTAAACATTGTTGCCCTACCCGCTGAAGAAGGTGCAGAAAAACCTTACACTTCAGCGCGCTTAAATACGCGTTACAACGCCGACTTTACATATGGTCGCTTTGAAGTGCGCGCCAAACTTCCATCAGGACAAGGTAGCTGGCCAGCATTTTGGATGCTGCCAACTGATGAAGTTTACGGCACTTGGCCTCGTTCTGGCGAAATAGATGTTTTAGAATCAGTAAACCTTAAAACACCAGATGAAGATGGCGGTATAGAGTCTAGTATCCACGGCACACTTCATTACGGACGTGCGTGGCCAGATAACAGCTACACAGGGCAAGAATACAAATTCCCTGAAGATACTAACCCGGCAGATGATTTCCACACGTATGCTGTTGAATGGCAAGAAGGCGAAATTCGCTGGTACGTAGACGGTTACCTTTATGCAACTCAGCGTCAATCAGAAGTTCGTACTAATGCAAGTGGTGAGGCTGTAGGCCTAAAACATCGTGGTTGGTTTGCAGAATACTTTGAACAAGGTTCTGGCGAACTTACAACGCATTGGGATAGCGCACCATTTGATAAAGACTTTCACCTACTATTAAACTTAGCAGTAGGCGGTGACTGGCCTGAAAACGTAAATGATTTAGGTGTAGACGCTAGCGCATTTGAAAACGGCCAAACCTTTGCTATTGATTACGTACGTGTTTATCAATGTGCATCAAACCCTGAAACAGGTAAAGGCTGTGAAACTATTCGCCCAGGTTACAATAGCTTAGACGATGCTTTGCTTGAAGGCGATGCACCAATTCCTAGCCCACCTTCGACAGGCATTGCAACACCACTAACTATTTTTGGTGAATCATTTAATCCAAATTGGCCTGCATGGGATTGTTGTGGTGGTTCTACTCCCGCTATTGTTGCAGATGAAACCCAAGGTGATGTAGTTGAATTTGTAGTAGGTGCAGAACCCACTGTAATGGGCTTTATTAGCCGTGAAATTTTTATTACTGACGAAGCAGGAAAAGCCAGCCCGTTTGATGCATCTCCAATGCTGGATGAAGGTTACGTTCGCTTTAAAATGAAAGTAACAAATGCACCAGGCACAGCTGATGCAGCTTGGCTTGTAAAACTTGAAAGTAATGAAGGTTCTAGCGCAGTAGAAATGCCGATTACAGACAGTGTTGAAGGCGTAAGCCCCGTTGTTGGCCAATGGCAAACTTATACATTTTTACTAAAAGATTTAGATGCTGCAGATTTAGATATCAGTGCAATTGATGTGATCATGGTGTTTCCAACATGGGGCGCAGGTGAAGGCGCTGTTTATTTAATTGACGATGTTGAGATTACTCAAGATAACTTAGGCGTATCACCTGAACTTACTATTTTTACTGATGAGCAAAATCTAGCATGGCCAATGTGGGATTGTTGTGGTGGCTCAACCCCTGTTGAAGCTATGGATGATGAAGAACATGGTCTAACTGCAGAGTTTAGCATTGGTGCAGAGCCTACTGTGATGGGCTTTAATAGCCGCACATCGTCAGGTGGCGCAGGCGAATCGTTTGACGCTAGTAGCATTTTAGATGAAGGCGTTATTCAATTTGATTTAAAAGTAACCTCTACTCCTAGCGATCCAGCTACACCGTGGTTATTTAAAGTTGAGTCGAATGGCGGCGATTCTGCAGTAGAGCTTGAATTAACGGCAAGTGTTGAAGGCGTAGCACCAGTTACTGGCGAGTGGCAAACATATACATTTAAACTTTCTGATCTTGCAGCTGCTGGCTTAGATGTAAGTACTATAGATGTATTAATGATTTTCCCAGCGTGGGGGGCAGGTGAAGGCTCTGTTTACCGTGTAGATAACGTTAAGATTTATAATCCAAATGCAGCGCCAGCTGCAACGGGTGAGCTTACTGTATTTAAAGATGCAGCGGCCGAGCAGTGGAGTATTTGGGATTGTTGTGGTGGCTCTACACCAACAACAGAAACCGATGATGACGCGCATGGCGCAGTAGCGCAATTTAGCATTGGTTCTACTGCTACAGTAATGGGCTTTATTGCTGATGAAGACGTATCGTTTGATGCCTCTGCAATACTTGAAAATGGTGTAGTTCAATTTGATATGAAAGTTGTATCAGCGCCTTCAGATATTGACGCACAATGGCTATTTAAAATTGAATCAATTGGTACATCGAGTGCCGTAGAGCTTGCTTTATCTAGCAGTGTTGAAGGCCAAGTACCTGTAACGGGCGAATGGCAAACATACACCTTCCCTCTTCAGCAATTGTTTGATGCAGGCTTAGACATTAGCGCATTAAACGTAATTATGGTTTTTCCTAGCTGGGACATGGGCGATGGCGCGCTTTACCGTATAGACAACGTGATTATTGCAAATCCATAAAACACACAGCAATAGGCGCTTAGCGCCTATTGCTACACAACAACATTTTATAAAGCAGAGCTATTATGAACACATTCAATTTTAAAAAGAGCCAACTTGCGGCTTCTGTGTCTCTCATCATTGCTGCGAGCACATTAAACACAGCTATTGCGGCAGAAGCAGAAACAAGCGTTTCATCTGATGTAGAAGTTATTGAAGTAAAAGGTATTCGCGGTTCACTTATTCGTTCTATGGATATGAAACGCGACTCTTCTGGTATTGTAGATGCTATTTCATCTGAAGAAATGGGTAAATTCCCAGATACCAACTTAGCAGAATCATTACAACGTATTACCGGCGTATCGGTGAGCCGTGCAAACGGTGAAGGTAGCCAAATTACAGTACGTGGTTTTGGCCCTGAGTTTAACTTAATAACCTTAAATGGCCGCCAAATGCCGGGCACAGGTTATACACGCTCGTATAACCTTGAAAACATCGCCTCTGAGGGAGTAAGTGCCCTTGAAGTGTTTAAAACAGCACGTGCAGACGTGCCAAGCGGTGGCTTAGGTGCAACTGTAAATATTTCTACTGCACGCCCTTTTCAAAAGCCGGGTCAAAACTTTTCAGCTACCGTTAAAGCAAACCACGATTCGTCAAACGAAGCTGGCAATGACGTAACACCAGAGTTTTCTACTGTTTACAGCAATACTTTTGTAGATGACACTTTTGGCTTTGGTTTTTCGTTTTCGCACCAAGAGCGTGACTTTCAAAAACAAAGTGCAAATATTCAAGGCTGGCAGGCAAACGTAGACTTACCTGAATTAGATAGCAGCAACGTCGTTGATAACCGCACAGACCCTGCAGGTAACTACTATTTCCCTAAAGACATGAACTACTCTATTGAAGATGTAGAACGTGAACGTACAAACGGACAAGTTACCTTTCAATACGCACCGGTAGATGGCTTTGTAGCAACACTTGATTACACAGCAAGTAAAGCAGTTACAGGTTCACAGAGTATTGGTTGGGGTATTTGGAACGACTTTGGTAGCAATATAAATGGCTACGAACTAGATGAAAATGGTACAGCTGTTTATGCTGATATTAGCGGTAACGATGCGTCATTCACTGCTAATAAAGGCACTACAGAAGTAAAAGCACGCTCACTTGGTTTAAACCTAGATTGGGAAATTAGTGACACGTGGCACGTAGAGCTTGATTACCACGACTCTAAAAACGAAACTGATAACGGCGCCGACAATGGGCTGGGAAGTGCCGGCCAAGTAATTTTAGGTTCTGATCAGCTAGCTAATAAAATTTATGATTACCGCACGGGCGAAGTACCCAGTGCACAAGTTAATTGGTTAAATGGCACAAGTGAATTAACGCCTGGCGAAATTGATTCAAACTTTAGTCAGTTTACTCACTCACCGGGTGAGTCAAACATTGAACAATTACAGCTACATACAACATGGTATAACGAAAGTTATGACATTGGTTTAGTTAAAGTAAAATTTGGCGCATCACGTACAGAACAAAACACCGGTGGTTACACCGCATGGAGTGGTTTAGTAGGTGGTCCAGGCTTTAACCCATCGTATACAGAAATATTCCCAGATAGCATGTTCACTCGCCACGATACATCGGGCCTTTTAGATCAATTTGAAGGCGGCGGCAGCGACTTACAACCTGGTTACTACTATACCTACGATTTTGACGAAGCTGTTGCGCGCCAAATTGCTTACTTAACAGCTGATGTAACCGGTGGCGATGCATACGCCGCAAATGCATATATGGATGGTATTGACAGCGAAAGCTACGTAGAAGAAATCACTAATAGCTTTTACGTTCAATCAAGCTGGGAATTTGACGTAAGTAACTACTACGTAAAAGTAAATGCAGGCCTACGCTATGAGCAAACAGACGTAACCAGTACTGTACGTCAACGCGTTGAAGATCAAGTTAATTGGATCAGCGCTTCTGAGTGGATCATGCAATACGCTGCTGGCGGCGATGATAACTTCTTAGAGCAACAAGGTGATTACGATGTTTTACTGCCTTCAATCGACGTAAGTGTTGATTTAACTGAAGACGTAGTAGCCCGCGTATCTTGGGGTAAAACAATGTCGCGTGCACCACTAGGTAATTTAGCCGGTGGCCGCAGCTTAACAGGCAGCCCAAAACCAGGTTCTCGCACAGGTAGCCAAGGTAATACAAACTTATTGCCGTTTGAATCAACAAACCTTGATTTATCACTTGAGTATTACTACGCAGAAGGCAGCTACGCATCTGTTGGTTACTTTAAAAAAGACGTTGATAACTTTATTCAAACCACCATTACGCAAACTACTATTGATGGCTTGCACGATATTTTAAACGGCCCTCGTTACTTACAAGCCGTAAGCGATATTGAATCACGTGGTGAGCAAGCAACAACCGACGCTATTTTTGCACAAATGATTGCCAGCGGTTACGGCAATGCAAATGGCGTTATTGAACCAAACAGCGACGATCCGCTAATTACATGGAATATTAGCCAACCACAAAACACCGACAGTAAATCGGTAGATGGTTTTGAAGTAGCTGTTCAGCACTTAATTGGTGAAACCGGTTTTGGTGTTGGTGTTAACGCAACGTTTGTAGATGGCGACGTTGAATTTGATAGCGAAAGCCTTGATCAACAAGCACCGCTTACGGGCTTAAGTGACTCAGCTAACTTCCAAGGCTTTTACGAAAAAGACGGCCTATCAGTTAAAATTACTTACGCATGGCGCGACTCGTATCTAATTGGTGTAGGCCAAGCGCAAGGTTCAGCTGATGCGCCTCCGCAATATGCTAAAGCGTATGGCCAGTGGGATATGAGCGTTAACTACGATGTAAACGAAAACGTAACGGTATTTTTTGATGGCATAAACTTAAATAATGCCACTGAAGAAGGTTACGGACGTTACGAAGAGCAGTTCTTATTTGCTAATCAATACGGTCCTCGTTACTCAATTGGTGCTCGTTACACGTTCTAACTAAATTTCCTTTAGTAAAAAATGCAAAAAACCGCTCACTGAGCGGTTTTTTTATTGTCTCAAGTTATAATTTTTAATAAATGGTACCAATCTGTTTATATATAGGGACTACTTAACGTTAAGAAAATTACGCTAGAACTAGACAAAAATTTTTGTACCTAGTTGTTCTAAATAAAAATTTCAGCGACGTTATAGTGCAATTTAATTCACTAAATTGCTCAAAGATTCATGCCGGTTAGTATGATTATATATACATACCGCCCGATACCTCAAGCCGTTGACCTGTCATCCAACGGTTTTCGTCCGCTAATAAGTTAGCAATCATAGGCCCTATATCGTCTGTTACACCAACCCTGCCCATTGCCGTTTGTGATGTAATAAACGCATTTACTTCATCGTTATCACGAACGACACCATTACCAAAGTCGGTTTCAATTGCACCAGGGGCTACAACATTTACCGTAATATTTTTAGGTGCAAGTTCTTGAGCTAAATACCTTGTCATTACTTCTATTGCACCTTTGGTCATTGCATAAGTAATATGACCGGGTAATGAAAAACGCGTTAAACCACTTGATAAATTAATAATACGACCACCGTTTTTTATAAAGGGCAACAATGTTTGGGTAACAAAAAATACTCCCCTTAAGTTAATATTTATTAACGTATCAAAAGTTGATTCACTTGTGTCTGCAAAACTGCTAGTAAGCCCCACCCCTGCATTATTAATTAAGTAATCAAACTCACTTTGTTGCCAATGAGTCTGCAGGACATTTTGTAGTTGTTGTGCAAAATCCTCAAAGCCGAGCATATCACTTACATCTAATTGCAATGCAATCGCTTTAGAGCCTAGCTCCTGTACTTGCTTTACAACCTCTTTTGCTTCTTTTTCATGACGACGGTAAGTAAAAATGCAATCGATATTTTGCTTTGCAAGGCAAAGCACCGTGCTTTTACCAAGCCCACGATTACCACCGGTGATCACTGCAATTCGTTTGTTCATTGTTATATCCTGTTGAAAATAAAAGCGGGGAGTTAAATAACTTCCAAGCCAGTATATTTTTTCAAGCAACAAAGATAAACAGGCTGAAAAGAGTTACACTGTTCAAAATAAACGAACAATAAACAGTGTTATGAAAGACCTAAACGCAATACGTATTTTTATTAAAGTAGCGCAACTCAGTAGTTTTTCTAAAGCAGCAACAAGCTTAAATCTTCCTAAGTCAAGTGTATCGCAAGCAGTAACCATGCTTGAAAGTACATTAAATACGCGTTTATTACACCGTACTACACGCACTGTAAATATGACTTCAGACGGTGAGCTATTTTATCAACGTGCACTGGGAATTATTAGCGACGCTGACGATTTAAAAAATTTATTTGTAAGTGAAGATAAAGGTTTAACAGGCCGAATACGTGTAGATATGCCACAAGCTGTTAGTCGAGATACCATAATTCCAAACTTAAGTTCGTTTTTAAAAATGCACCCAAATCTTGAAATAGAACTTGGCAGCTCCGATAGACGAGTAGATGTCATTAAAGAAGGGTTTGATTGCGTAGTGAGAGTGGGCGAACTTACCGACTCATCGTTAATTGCACGACGTTTGGGTAGCTTTAAAGTTTTAAATTGCGTAAGCCGTTATTATGTAAAAAATCATGGTTTACCTAAAACTCTTAACGATTTAAAAAGTCATTACATTGTTCGCTACAGTCAAACACTTGGTATCCCTGATCCGGGTTTCGAATATTTAGATAGCAATAATCAATTGCAATCAATAACGATGAAAAGCCAGCTTACTGTTAACTCCTCAGAGGCATATTTAAGCGCAGTACTGAGTGGTTTCGGGCTTATTCAATCACCTATTCACGGTATAAGTAAATACCTTGAATCTGGCGAACTTGTCCAAGTTTTGCCTCAATACGCGATGCCCGACCTACCAATCAATATTTTGTACCCGAATAGGCACCACTTACCTAAACGAGTAAGTGCATTTATGCTTTGGCTTGAAAAACAATTGAGTGTCTTTACAAAGTAATATTAATTGAGATCCCATTAATCGGGCTTAAGCCGCAAAAATTTTAACCTCATCAAATAGAACGCGTTTAGTTAAAACAAAAAATAATTTCCTACAACCTGAAAAAACATTATGTTTACAAAATAAAAACAGTTCGATAATATAAAAAGTACCCAATTCAGGGTTTACATTTTATATGGAGATTAAATAATAACTAAAACCATCAAAAAAGTAATTATTGGTGTATTCGTAAGCAGTGTGAGTATTGGTGTGTATGCAGTCGTTACTGTTTTTAAACGGAAATTAAAATGATAAAACACCTTCTAAAACTTGCCTTTACTGCACTGCTTTTTTCCCATACAACCAGTGTTGCCGAGGTTAACGACGCTGAAGAAATGATCCGCTTTACAGATAAAGCCAATAAAATAGAGCAATGGCGACGTGGTACAACTAAGCGCTTTGATACCTTTGAACAGTTTTTTTTAAATGCCGGAGGCAGTGCTTACACAGGAGCTGGATACTTATTTGATATCAAAAACAATCATTGGCTCAGCTATGAAGAAGCCATTAAAGTTGCCCCTGATTTAAAAGACCTAATAGTTAACCAAGAGTATACAATTAATATCACCACCGAAGAATTACTCGCTTTTACAAATATACAAGTACCTACAAACACCCTCTATGTATATTTATATTTTGATAGACCTGTTGACGCCAAAAAAAAGACGTATATGTTTGCTGAACAATATTCTGTCGACCCTGCAGTTGAAAAACTATTAATAAAAAACTATGAGCGACGTAAACGCTTTGCACTGACCATGCAAAAACACGCGACTATCCCGTGGTATTTAATTGAGATCCCATTAATCGGGTTTAAGCCGCAATAGAGTTTTGATATTTTAAATGGAGATTAAAATGATAAAACACCTTCTAAAACTTGCCTTTGCTGGGTTGCTTTTTACCCATACAAGCAGCTTTGCCGATATACAGATCACTGAAGAAATGAAAAGCTTTACTGACCAAGCCAATAAATTAGAACAATGGCAACGCGGTACTACCAAGCGCTTTGACACCTTCGAACAGTTTTTTTTAAATGCTGGCGGTTACGCAACTTACCAAACCGGCTACCTTTTTGATATTCGCAACACGCATTGGCTCAGTTATGAAGAAGCAATTAAAGTCGCCCCTGATTTAAAAAGTGTCTTAAACAATGAGCAACTCAACGTTAATATCACCCGTGAAGAGTTTCTCGCTTTTACAAATATACAAGTACCTGCAAACGCCCACTATTTGTATTTATACTTTGATACACCAACTGACCCAAAAGACGGCACTTATCTGTATTCAGAAGGTGGAGCTTTTACCAAATTATTAATCGAAGCCAATAAAAGACGAAAAAGTGCTGCACTTACTCTGAAAAAGCATGCAACTATCCCGTGGTATTTAATTGAGATCCCATTAATAGGATTCAACCCGCAATAGTGTTTAATTTTTTAGCGCCATGCGTGCTTAGTAGCTAAAAGGGCAATAAATGTTAACTATTCCAAAGCAAGATTCTAACTTAATAAAATCGCGAACTGTTTTACTGTTTGCTTTGGGTGTATTGTTATTAGTGGCAACAATTTGGCTTGTGCTGACGGTATTATTTAGTGATAAAGCTTACGAAATCAAATATTCAGCGGTAGAAAAAGGTGCAGTACAGCAGCAAGTTGCCGTGTTTGGTCGGTTAAAACCCCGCGTGTCAAGTAGTTTAGTGGCACAAATTGATGGCCATGTAAGCCAATTAAATGTGCTGCCGGGTAGTCATTTAGCCAGCAATACCGTTGTACTTACGTTATCTAACCCGCAGTTATTACGCCAATACGATATAGCAAAATTAAACTGGCAAAAAGCACAAGCAATGCATGTATCAGCACTAGCTAAATTACAGCGCGAAGCAACGCAACTGGCTAACGACGTTGCTATGGCGCAAAGCGAACTAAAATTTGCAGAGCAAGAAATTGCCACTTTAGATGTATTACATAAACAACAGCTACTAAGTGAGCTTGATTTTTTAAAAGCTAAAACGCGGCTTGAACAAATTCGCTTAAAATTAGATTTAACAAAACGCAGTGAAAAAGCTTTTTTAACGGCGCGTGAGTATGAGGAAAAAGCATTAGACCTAACCCTTGAATCTGAAAAACAACAGCTCGCCCTCACATACAGTGATGTACAAAATCTTGAAATAAAAACCTCACAAGGTGGTATTTTAACAGAGTTGCTTGATGAAATTGATGTTGGGCAAGCCGTGAGTAAAGGAACGGTACTGGCTAAACTATCAGATAAAAATAGCCTTTATGCCGAATTACTCGCCCCCGCAAGCGCAGCTGATACTATAAAAATAGGCATGCCTGTGAAGGTTGAAATTAAAGGTACTTTATATAACGCAAAAGTTGTGCGGGTGTTTCCAAGTATTGAGGCGAATCAAATAAAACTAGAAGCTGCATTTATACAGCAAGTACCTACATCTGCAATCAGTAACTTATCTATTGCTGCCAACGTATTAGTAGCAGACAAAGCAAACGCATTACGTATCGCCAAACCCATTTATTTAAACCCTCGCCAACTAACACAAAATGTATATATATACGAAGAGGGAGAAATTTTTGCTAAAGAAGTAACAATAGGCTTACAGGGTGAGCAATATATTGAAATTTTAGCTGGGTTAAATGAAGGGGATTTAGTATTAAGCACACTTCCAAATGATTTAACTGAATTATAAAAGCGATGTAAAAATAAAAATAGGTATAACAATAAAAACAACAACCCCAGCTAAGGAGCGCACAGTGGAGCAGTTAATTACGTTAGAGCAAGTATCAAAGTCATTTTCAGCCAATGCCAAGCCTGTATTGGAAGACATTAATTTAACAATTAATGATGGTGAATCAATCGCCATTTTGGGCCCTTCTGGTAGTGGTAAGTCAACTCTATTATCTATTATTGGTTTACTCGATGAACCAACGGCTGGTGACTATTTACTGCGTAGTGAAAACATTACAGCGTTGACCCGTAAACAAAAGAGTTTGGTGCGCAATGCCCACATAGGCTGGATATTTCAAAACTTTAATTTAATAGCCAGTATGACAGTGCTGGAGAATGTAGTGCAGCCTATGCGCTTTAATAAAGCCATAAAATCTAGTGAGTACATTGACCGTGCAAAAGAGGCGCTTAATGATGTGGGGTTACTAGACAAACACGCCACCACGCCAGATACGCTTTCGGGTGGCCAACAGCAACGTGTTGCCATTGCAAGGGCTCTGGTAAATAAACCTGCGCTGATATTAGCGGATGAACCGACGGGAAACCTTGATCAAGCTACGGGTGATGAAGTAATTGCGTTATTACAGACGCTATGTGATAAAGGCAGCACACTCATAGTCGTTACACACGATGTAAGCGTTGCACAACGCTGCAAGCGCCGGATCAGAATTTTAGATGGGCGGATAGATTATGATGGTAAGTAATCTAGGCTTTGAGCTGTTGACACAATGGCGACGTTGGCGTGGGCAATATTTAAAACTGGCTATATTATTATTAGGCTTTGCTTTAACCGCCGCCCTTTTAAGTATCGCGTTGCGCTTAGGCAGTATGCTTTTTTATGAAAACCCAAGCTGGACCAATACAAATAAGCCTTTGTATACATTAGGTAGATTAAGTGAAGATAACCGTTTAAGTGCAGTTAGTAAACAAGCGCTTGATCAGCTAAAAACACTACCAATGGTTGAAGATGTGTCATGGCTCGTGTTTAAAGAGTTCAACTTTTCGGTTGATAACGCAAAGTTAAGCAATGTCAGAAGTGCTATTTTTTCACCTAATATGGCCGACAATTTAGCGATTGACGTGCTAAAAAATAACAAAGTGTCTGGTGCGTGGATCACTGAAAAGTTTTGGCGAGAAACACTCAAAAGTGATGCCAATATTAAAGGAAAAATACTTTCCTATAAACGCCTTGAGCGAGGTATACAAATTCTTGGTGTTTTAAATAAAAAATATAATCAAGTGGGAGTTAATCATGTCGATGTATGGCTACCAGAAGATATTTTGCGCTATTCCACTCCTTTTACCAATGACTCAATGGTAGACCGATTTTTACAAGCTGCACCTTTATATTATGGCGTGTTCTCTGCAAAAATGTCTTTTGATCCTGAGCAAACAAAAAAACAATTGGAGAGTATAGATTTAAGTGTTAAAGGTATGTCTTTTGGTAAATCACCATTGCCGCTAGTTATTTTTTCGGGCATAAATTTTGACCCTAAATCATATCAGCATATGGTACTACTATGGCAGTTATTATTAGGTTTAATTGTTACACTGTTTTTTATTTTAACATTTAGTTTGTTTTCAATTTCCAGCAGTAAAGCAATTGTGTTTGCCGATGAGTATAAAACCTTACAGTTGTTAGGCGCACAATCGAACGACTTTATTCGACCTGCGCTCCTTTTTTCATGTCTGAAAATCGTGGTAATAAGTTTGCTTAGTGTATTAAGTCTATACTTACTTAGTCAGTTAATAACTAGCAGTACCAGCTACCAATTATTATTTACTGATAAATACTTGTCTGTAGATAGTGTAAGTTTTATCAGTGCAATCGCAATGATAACTGTGAGCGTAATTTTATGTTCACTCATACCCCTTGTAAATTTGCTCAAAGGATCATTGTTTACTCGTATGGCAAATACGCGAGTGTCGTTGTTTCAAAAGGCGTTAGCCGGAGGAATTTTAGTCATTCAATTAAGCGTTGCTCTAACAGCCACCTATGCGCTGAGTAATGTTGCTCTCTCTCAGTGGCAAAAATATAAACACAGCAATATTAACTTATCTGTTGCTCAGGTAAGTGTAGACTCTGGACACTTTGCGATTTCTTGGCGCCAAGCCTTAAATAAGATACAGCAAGTAGACCCGCAAGCAGTAATTTTGTCATCCCCTTTTGAAAAATTACAACAGTATACGCTTGCTGGGCAAGGTGCAAAGGAAGCTATGGATATCAAAACAAGCTATGTGAGTAGCCATTTTTTTGATTTACTTGATGTGGATGTTCAAGGGAAACAATTAGCTAATTGGCAAAATGGTGTGATCATCAACCACGCCCTTGCTAAGCATTTAAGTAGTACGCAAGAGCTGAGTTCACTCATTGGCACGACGATTAGTTACGGTTTAGAAAACCAGCAACTCACAATTATTGGGATCGGTGAGGATATTCCTCATTGGGGTCGCAGGCAAAGCATTATGCCCACTTTATATTTACCCTTGAATATATATGATGAGGAAGTGTTAAAAAATTTTTCAATTCTATCAAGCAACATTGACGCACTTAGTAACAACAGTGACTTTAATCGTTGGTTAAGCGAACAAGCCTCAAATATTAATATCCATAAAGCAGCAACATTAGCAGATATTTTGGCCAAATTTGATCAACAATCAACTGATTTACTTTGGTTTGGATTAATAATTACACTGATCATTCTTGCAGGGATCTTTAGTGGCTTATGGTATCAAGTACTCGCGCAACTTAGGCTAGATAAACAATCTATTTGTGTATTGTTAGCTATAGGGGCTACTGACGGTTTTATCGTTTTTAATCGCTGCAAACAAATACTCTTTGCTTTTATATTGGCGCTCATTACGTGTTTTATTTTTTATAAATTGATTGGATCAACTTTACTTGGCTTTGACTTACTTGCATTATTCATCGCACTTTTAACCACACTAATATTGTGTGTAACTGCAACTTTGTCGCCTTTAGTTAAATTACTTAAAACCCCTATTCAGCAAGCTTTAAGAGACTTGTAGGTGATATTAGGCTGTGTGTGGATATACATAGCCTAATTTAGCAATCACTTATTTAGCCTATATAAGGCCCTAATAAAAGAAGCGTAAACACAAATTATAGATGAAGTTAGCGCCTCAATTAAAAATCGTCAATCAGCCAAGTGTCACAAAAATTAATAATGTTATTTAAGTCATATAGCACTGTATTAGCATAGCTTTAAAGCAGTTAGGCTTTTTAGTTTAAGTGTAATCACCAACAATTAAGACTATTTTGCAAATTTGCCCTTTGCTAACGCCCTGAATATGTTAGTTTATTAACATGAGTATTGAGTAAAGAATTGGTATGAGTAAGCAAACCCGCTGGACCCTAAAAAGTATTGCTAAAGAGTTAGGTGTTTCTAACGCGACAGTATCTAATGCGTTTAACCGCCCTGATCAGCTATCGGCTAAACGCCGAGACGATATTCTTGCAGCGTGTAAAACTTTGGGCTATTACGGGCCTAATAAGGCCGCGCAATCATTGCGTAACGGCACATTTAATATTGTGGCTTTAGTGTTGCCCGATAGTGTGGAATACATGGTGTCGGACCCTGTGGCTAGTAGCTTTATGCGCGGTGTTACCTCGGTGCTTGAAAAAAATGGTATTAATATTTTATTGTTTTCAGGTAATAGCGATAACCTTAATAACGTGGTCGACTTTGTAGATGGCTTTATTTGTTATGGCCGCCCTCGTAATAACGCGTTAGTTGAGCAGTTAAAAACAGTGTCTAAACATGTAGTGACTATTGATTTTGATATTGCTCGCAATGCCTCTGTAAATATTAATAACGAGCAAGCAAGTTACGAAATTGCTAAACACGTACTACATAATCAAAGCGATAAAGTGGCTATATTAGGGCTTAGGTTACTTGATGAAAACGTATTATGCCGCGTGTATGAGCATCACGAATTTGAAACCGGACAATCTATTTCGCATCAACGTTTACGTGGTTATCAACGCGCTTTAAGCGAGGCAAATATTACGGTGGCTGACGATCGCATTTGGAACATTCCTGAAAGTAGCGAGCGTTTTGCAATTATTGCTGCCAAAGAGGTTTTAAGTGCCTCCCCTCGTCCTAACGTTATTATTTGTATGAGTGATTTAATTGCCCTTGCCACAATGCGAGAAGCAATAAAACAAGGCATAAAAATAGGTGAAGAACTGCGTATTGTGGGCTTTGATGGTATTGATGAAGCAGCCCGGTTTGTACCTCGCCTCACCACTATTCATCAAAACAGCCAAGAAAAAGGCGTTATAGCCGCTGAATTATTTATTTCTAAAGAAGAAAAAACTAAGGAAGTCAGTTACGAATTAGAGATTGGTGCGAGTAGTTAGCTTACAAACCTTGTAATAGTTTTATGTGTTAAAAAGCCAAGCTTAAGTAGCTTGGCTTTTGCTTTACATGACGTTTGTAAATTACTCTTTTAACATTAAGCTAAAAATGAATTTAAGTTAATCGTTGTTTCTTCATCACCGTTTACTTGCGTAATAAGTGCATGGCGTAATTTAAAATCAACAGTAAGTGAAATAGTTTGCTCATCTAGTTGCCACGATAAACAACACATACTGCCTTCACCTTGGGCGCTAAATTCACCTGCAAATGCAGGGTGTGAATTGCGAATTTTAATTAATTCAATTAAACCTTTTACTACAGGCTTATTTAAGGCCTTGTCGATTATATTTGCATCTAAATATGGGCGGTTAATATCACGGCCTACATTTGTATTTGTCAGTAATTCCATGTCGTTTTCGCAAGCAAATAAGCCGCCGTAATATACTTGTGGTACACCTGGTGCAAAAAATTGAATTGCACGCGACAGTAAGTAATCAAAGTCTTTAGCGCCTAATGCGTTGTAGTACGTACAGTTAACTTGATATAAGTCGACATTACTCGCCGCAGCGCCCGTAGCTTGGCGGCTTTGGTTGTTGCTGTTAGCGTGCATAGTTTCTACTAGGTTATCAATCTGCTGTGCATTTAATAGCCCTGGTTTGTCGCCCATTGGACCTGCGTCAATAATGCCAATACCGTCGTGTGTATCAAGTACGGTTAAGCAATTACGTGGCGAAATTTGTAACCATTTGAGTAGTGCATCTACATCGTTGTTAAATAAGCTGTGTAAAATAAGCGGTGGTAACGCAAAGTCGTAAACCATATTTACGCGTTTTGCCACTTCTACCTGAGTTTGATAATGGCTATGAATTTCTGCAATGGTTTCCATGCCTAAATCGTTTGCTTGCTTAGATAAGTTATCTAGGTAGCCAAACGTTTCATCAAGCATAAAGCAGTTAGTGCCAGCTTGCTTAATGGCGTAACCCGCCGCATCTAAACGAATAATATTTACATTGTTAGCCGAAAATTTAGTAAGTACGTTATTTAAATACGCAACACCGGCTTCTACTTTTACGTTTATATCAATTTGGTTATCGGTAAAAGTGGTCCAAAAATCATACGTTTGGCCGTCGCCGCACTGCATTGGCGTAAAGCAACTACCTGGGCGTGGGCGGTAAATTGCTTTTTGCTCAGCTTCGCTCATACCATTTGGAAATACATCATCTTTGGTTAAAAACAAATCCCAAAATTCTGATTGCTTACCTTTCGCTAATACATCTTGAAACTGAAAAGACTGTGCCGATACATGGTTAACAATTAGATCAGCCATTAAGTCGAGATCTTTACCTAATACTTGTATGTCTTCCCAAGTGCCTATTCTAGAATCAACTTCACTATGATCAATAGGGTCAAAGCCAGCATCGCTGCCATCAATAGGATTGTAAAATGGCAATAAGTGCACACCACCAAATACGCCTTTTAAAGGGCCGTTTAAAAGTGTGGTTAGCGCGCCTATATTTTGGCCAGTGATTCGATCAGCATATGTGATCAATTGAACTTTATTCTTCATCATTGTGTGATTACCATGTTGAAACTTAATCGATTAAGATATATCTTTAACTAGCGAGTAAGAATTTACAAGTAATTTTTAATAATTTTACATACAAATTTCGTGTCTCACGTAATACTACAGTAAGCAACTGACTGACTTACGAAGTATTAATAGAGAATTTAACGAGGAATAAACACATGATAAAATCACACACACACGTAAGCAGCGACCCACTGCAACAAATACGCTGGCTTACATACATGATGTTTTTTATGTTTGCCATGACCTCTGACGCAGTCGGCATGATAATCCCCGAACTTATAAAAGATTTCGGTTTGAGCATGACTCAAGCTAGTGCATTTCATTACGCTCCTATGGCACTCATTGCCTTTAGTGGATTATTTTTAGGCTTTTTAGCTGACAGCCTTGGCCGTAAAAAAACCATTATGCTAGGTCTATTAATATTTTCTGCGAGTTGTTTTTTATTTGCATTTAGCACCAGCTTTACCTTCTTTTTAGTATTGCTTTGCTGCATAGGCCTGGCCATTGGTTTATTTAAAACCGGCGCACTGGCATTGCTTGGCGATATTTCACATAGTAACGACGACCATACTAAAACCATGAACAAGGTTGAGGGCTTTTTTGGCATTGGCGCTATTGTAGGCCCTGCCCTAGTTGGTGTTTTATTAGTGCAAAACGTTAGTTGGACATACCTGTATATTACTGCGGGCGTAATGTGTTTAATCCTTGCTTTATTAGCATGGCGCGCAGACTACCCTGACGTAGTTAAAACAACAGAAAAGCCAGCCTCTTTGGCCACCACCATGAAAATGGTAAAAAACCCTTATGCACTTGGTTTTTCTTTAGCTATTGCACTTTATGTAGCGACTGAAGTGGCTATTTATGTATGGATGCCAACGCTATTAAAGGACTACACAGGCTCTTGGCCACTCCTTGCCACTTATGCACTTACTATATTTTTTATACTACGTGCTGCAGGTCGTTTTATTGCCGTATGGTTACTAAATCGTTATAGCTGGCAAGGTGTTATGGCTTATTTAAGCTTAGGTATTGCGCTTTGTTATGTGGGTACACTTATTGGTGGCGTTGACTGGGCTGTAGGGTTACTACCTCTTTCAGGTTTATTTATGTCTATGGTTTACCCAACTTTAAACTCTAAAGGTATATCGTGTTTTCCTGCTGAGCGCCATGGAGCCGTAGCCGGCGTTATATTATTTTTTACCGCATTATCGGCTGCTTTAGCTCCTTTATTTATGGGTATGATCAGCGATTACTTTGGCCATGTGCGCTATGGCTTTTACTTAGCAACAGGGTTTGCCGTGATTTTATTTGTAGCTATGTTGTTCAATTATTTACGCGACCCATCAATGAGTGCTTTACAAGAAAATAACCCAACAGCTTAAAAACTTGTATCTCAATACAATAAAAAATACTTTTAAAATCAATATATGAATAATAAAAGAGCAAATTAAACACAAAATAATTTGCTTATTGTAAAATATTTGTTATTTTTACTTAATCGATTAAGTGAAAATAACAAATCCTACTGGGTTCAACACAACGAGGCGTTCACATGACTACACACAATACACCTTTATATTTAATCAGCGCTTTAGCACTTGCCGTAAGTCAAGGCGTTAACGCACAAGAAACAGACCAAGCAACACCTGAAGCATCACAAAACAAAGGTCTTGAAACAATAGTTGTAACCGGCGTACCACGCCGAACAACAATCATGGCTTCAAGCGTATCAGTTAGTAGCGTATCACTTGAACAAGTTCAGGTGTCTACTCCTCGCTCAACAGCCGAGGCTTTTAGAATCATCCCTGGTATTCGTGCAGAATCTACAGGTGGCGAAGGCAATGCAAATATTGCTGTTCGTGGCCTGCCAGTTGCTTCGGGCGGTGCAAAATTTTTACAATTACAAGAAGATGGTTTACCTGTACTGCAATACGGTGATATCGCTTTTGGTAATTCAGATATTTTTATGCGATTAGATAACACTGTGCAAACTATCGAATCGATTCGTGGTGGCTCAGCATCTACTGCAGCAAGTAATGCACCTGGTGGCATTATTAACTTTATCTCTAAAAATGGCGAAAACGAATCTGGCAGTGTATCTACAACACTTGGCTTAGATTACGACAGCGTTCGTACAGACTTTGAATACGGCACTTACTTAACCGATAGCGTGCGTTTTCATGTTGGTGGCTTTGTTCGACAAGGCGAAGGCCCGCGCGAAACAGGTTACACGTCTAATAAAGGTGGCCAAATAAAAGCTAATCTTACTAAAGATTTCGACAACGGTTACGTTCGCCTTTATTACAAACACTTAGACGATAAGAGTGTTGGCTACCTTCCTATGCCAATGTACTCAAATGGTGACTCTATTGCTGGCTTTGATGCGCAATCAGACACACCTCACTCAGCATTATTTACTAAAACAGTGCGTTTAAATGGTGAAAACCAAATCAGCAGCGGCGATATTCGCGATGGTATGAATCCAAAAGTTGACTCTGTTGGGTTTGAAGCTGTATTTGATTTAGATAACGATTGGCGTATCGAAAACCGTTTTCGTAAATCATCAATAAGCGGCAACTTTAACTCGCTTATTCCTGCTGAGGTTGGCAGCGCATCATCTATTGCACAGAGCATTGGTGGTGTAGGCGCAACACTCAGTAACGCAAACACGGGCGCTGCATTTAACGACGACCTCGCTATGCGAATTCATACCTTTGACGTAACAATGAACGACTTCGATTCATTAGTTAACGACTTTAAACTAACTAAATCGTTTGATGATGACACCAGCATTACTTTTGGTTATTACGCGTCAACACAAAACATTGCTATGTCGTGGTTATGGAATTCATACCTTATGGAGCTTAAAGGCGACAATGCAGCATTATTAAATGTTACTGCAGCTGACGGTACTGAGTTTTCGGAAAATGGTTTATATGCATATGGCACACCTTACTGGGGAAACTGTTGCCAACGTGATTACGACACAGAGTACGACACCCGTGCACCATACGTTGCATTCTCTACTAAATTAGGCGACGTAAGCATTGATGCAAGTGCCCGTTACGACAGTGGCGAAGCTCGCGGTAACTATGCAGGTGCTGTAACATCAACTGTAGATATGAACCGCGACGGTGAAATATCAATCCCGGAACAAAACGTTGCAGGTATTGATACTGCCAACGCCAGCCCAGTAAATTACGACTGGAACTATTCTTCTTATTCAATTGGTGCTAATTATCAAATTGATCCAAGCCTTGCTACGTTTGCACGTATTAGTAAAGGTGGGCGTGCAAATGCTGACCGTCTTTTATTTGGTAAAGTACGCGCCGACGGCTCTGTTGCAAAAGAAGACGCTGTTGATGAAGTAAACCAGTTTGAGTTTGGTGTTAAAAAGCGCTTTGATTCATTATCAGTGTTTGCTACTGCGTTTTTTGCCGAAACTGAAGAGCAAAATTTTGAAGCAACATCACAAACGTTTTTTGACCGTGAATACGAAGCAAAAGGGATTGAAATAGAATCTACTTACTTTATTGATGCATGGGATTTTCGCGGTAATTTAACCTGGACCGATGCAGAAATAGCAAAAGATGCGCTTAACCCAGATGTTGTAGGTAATACACCACGTCGTCAAGCCGATTTAATTTACTCATTAATGGCACGTTACAACTATGAAAAAGGCGCTGCAGGGGTAAGTTTCATTGGTACTACCGATGCATACGCTCAAGATAATAACGATCTACAATTTGACGGCTACACACAGGTAAATGGCTTTGTAAGCTATGACTTATCTGAAAACCTTAATATTGCGCTTAATGTGAATAACCTATTTGATACAGTAGGTATTACAGAAGCAGAAGAAGGTTCAGTACCTGAAAATAACATTATTCGTGCCCGTACTATTAACGGCCGCACAACATCGGTAACTTTAAAGTACGCTTTTAACTAAATGTGTGTATTGCGCTGCGGTGAGTAGTCACTGTAGCGCCTTTTAAAGTATGAATAAATAACACCCTTCACGTTTTTTAGCCTAGCCTTGCTAGGCTTTTTAGGATATTCCAAATGACTAAACTCCTGTGCTTAGGCGAGCTATTAATTGATATGCTGCCACAAGATGCTAATAACTCAGCCTATTTACCTATACCAGGTGGCGCGCCTGCCAATGTAGCTGTTGGCTACGCAAAACTTGGCGCAGAGGCTGCATTTTGTGGAGGTAAAGGGGACGATCATTTCGCCAATCAATTAAGTAATGCATTAGCGCAATACAATGTAAATACAGACTATTTATTTACCATTGCAGGCTCACAAACCGCCATGGTTATAGTAAGCCTTGATGAAACCGGCGAGCGTAGTTTTGGCTTTTATCGCCATAATACAGCCGATGTACTATTAACCCAGGCGCATTTAGCGCATATAAATTGGCAAGAAATAAGCACACTACACTTTTGTTCAAACACATTAACCGAATCAGCAATTGCCAACACAACGGTTAAAGCGCTAGAACTTGCAAAAGCGAATAATAAGCTCGTCAGTTTTGATGTGAATTTACGCTACAGCTTGTGGGAAAACACAAACGATATAGCAAGCAATGTAAAAGCCTGTTACACCTATTGTGACATAGTAAAACTCTCGCGTGATGAGCTTAATTTTTTAGCTCAGCATAGCGATACAACGAGCGATGATTACATTCAAATGCTATTAAATACCGGAGTAAAACTGGTGTTTTTAACCGATGGACCAGAGCCTGCCACGGTTTACCACAGCGCATTTACACTTAACGAATCGGCACCAAAAATAAACGCCGTAGATACAACAAGCGCAGGTGATGCATTTATAGCGGGGGTTTTATACTACTTAAATAACTTAGGAAGTGATTTACCACTAGCAGATAAACTAAATGATAAAGCGAGCGTAAAAGGCACTCTGAACTTTGCTCTTAAATGTGGCTCTAAAGCGTGTTTAGCTAAAGGGGCATTTCCGGCATTACCTGTGCTGGCTGATGTACTTTAATAGGCCTAATGTTTTTTAAGTTCAAATATATGCAGTAACGCGTAGTTACTGCATAGCATCAAACACCATTTTACTATCTACTATTTGTTCAAAGTGCGTTATTTTTTGATTTTTAAGCTGCCAAATATGCGCGACCCTAGCTTGCATTTTTTTACCCGTTTTAATATAAGTACCAGAGTACGTGCCATACACTACAACAGTATCATCTTGGGATAAGTAGTTTTGTGGCGTAAACGTGTAGTTATACCACTCGCTTGCAAGCTTTTGAAAAACATGTTCAGTAATGTCATTCATACCATGGTATGTACCAGCATAAGCAAAACCGTCAGCCTCTTTCCAAGTAATAGTATCACTTGCATGAGCAACTAAATTTTGCCCATTCTCTTGTGATGTTTTGCCTTCATACGTACTTTTAATTATGTCTATGTTGTTCATTTTTGCACACCCTTGCACTATAAAAAGGAAGCTCAATAAAGCTGTAATATAAACAGCTTTATTATTTAGAAATTTCATCACACTATACTAGCGCAACTGATTGCTGTAAGTAGGTAACCCACTGCTCAGTTTTTCCATAATAATGGGCTATATCGGCTTTTTGCCACTTACCTGTGTTAAATTCAAATGCTGCACTAGGAAAACCTTGCCCATGAATATTGTGCAATAAGCCTCGGCTTTGTGCTATATGTTGATCTGTTGCACCGCCTTCTAGCGCATTAAAGTGGGTTTCAAATAAGGCCTTGTTTAAACCCAGCTCCAATGCAATATCAGTCAGTACATGCAGCTGCATAATGTTTTTACCCTGAGCATAATAAGCATGTTGAATACTATTAAGCATTTCCCCACCTGATATACCAAGCTTTTGCGCTGCCAATATAGCGGTAATAGCCGGAGCCGAGTTGAGTATAATATCGTTGGTTTTTAAAAGCCCATCAGTATAGTTACTACCAAATACCTGACCGGTTTTCTTCGCTATGACACTGTCGTTTTTAAGTGCAAATTCACGCCATGCAGGAGTCACTAATTTTACATTATCACCTGTTAGCATGCCTCCACTGTGTACTTTTACAATTAAACCATCAATATTTTCAGCAGCGGTGATCAAGGGCACGCTGCCGTAAGTCCAACCACATAAAGGGTCAACAATTATATGTAACGTTACGTTTTTCATTAATATTTCCTATCTAAATAATTGCTTAATGCAAGGGCACTTAGTGCCATTGCATCTCACCCATAACCACTTTTGAGCCCAACTCTAAAATGCTTCTTGCGCCTAAATCAGGGTAAGCTTGAGTCATTATCTCTACAAATTCAGTTGAGTTTTTTGCATTTTTTGCAGCGCTATCCGCTTTATTTAAGTATCCTTTCATGAATGACACACCAGAAAGGTCTTGTTTACTGCCCTGTAAAAAATGACCTGGAATAACAGTCTGTGGTTTTAAATTCTCGATGTTATCTAATGTTGACTGCCAAGTTTGACGCTCTGCAGCAGTGCTCGAATCGGCCAACCACACATGCATTTGATCAAATACTACAACCCCACCCAGCACTGTTTTTATAGAAGGGATCCAAAGGTAAGTATGCTTTGGATCATGCTGTAAATTTTTAATAATAATTTCTTTCCCATCTATAGTTAGGCTATTTGATAGCATTACTTCTGGCAAAATAAGTTCTTTAGGTGCATTGCTCTTTAAAATAGGCCCCCAATAATTTAACTTTCCTTGCATTGAGCGTTTAATATTCTCTACTGTTGATTTAGTCGCTAATAACTTTGCTTTTGGAAAAGCAGCTTTAATTACATCTAAACCAAAGTAAAAATCAGGGTCGCTGTGACTAATATAAACAGCTGTTAATGTTTTACCGCTCGCTTTTATTTTTTCAACCAATGCTTGTGCATCATTACGCTGAAATTGGGCATCCACTAATAACACTTCGTTATCACCACTTATAATGCTTGATGAAACAGCAAAAATACTTTTGTCTTGTGGGTTATATACATCAACATCTAATTCACTTTGCGCTAATACCGGTTGCATTAATGTACTTGCTAATAAAGCTGTTGCTGCTAATACGTGTTTAACTTTTTTCATTCTCAGTAGCCTGTTTGTTATTTCGTTAAGATGAGGCTATTGTATGTTGCAATTTAAGAATGAAAAACTAGGCAGAATGCAACTATCTGTTGCATAAATCGAACATATAGGCAAAGTGAATGGATAGAATTATTGCAGCTGATGTATTTATAAAAATTGTAGAGCAGAAAAGTCTAGCCGGTGCTGCCCGTGCTTTAGATATGTCTAGATCTATGGTTACACGGTATTTGAATCAAATGGAAAAGTGGGCAAATACCCAACTACTCCATCGGTCAACAAGAAAAATAACACTCACGTCAGAGGGTGAAAAAGTACTTAATCATAGCCGAGAGCTCATTGCCATCGCCCAAAACATCAGTGCGCCAATAGAAAGTAATAACAGATTAAACGGGCAAATTAGGTTGTCGTGCTCGCCTTTTTTAGCACATGATGTACTACCAGATATGTTGCAACAATTCTTACACGCTCATCCCGAAGTCAGTATTGATGTACAAATTAGTAATCACGTTACAAATTTGGTAGAAGAGCGAATAGATTTAGCAATTAGAATTACCAATGACTTAGATCCTAATATAATTGCTCGCCCACTTGGGAAATGCCATTCAGTATTATGTGCAAGCCCAGAATATTTAGAAAAAAACTCTAAGCCTATAACTACGGATGATTTGAGTCGCCATAACTGTTTAAACTATTCACGGTTTGAAAAAAGTATGTGGCATTTTTCACACCCTGAAAAACCCGTATCTGTAGCGATTGCTGGTAACTTCAGTGCTAATGATTCGAGCTTACTGTTAAAAGCTGCTCTTAATAATCAAGGAATAACTCTACAACCTAAGTTTGCTGCGCAGAAATATATAAATAATGGAAAGTTAATACATTTACTACCACACCTTAAACCACAAACTTTGAGCATATACGGTATTTACCGCTCCAGGAAACATCAGTCTCTTGCACTTCGTTCATTTATTGATAGCTTAGTAACGTATTTTGATAAGATTGATACTTAACAATAAGCGAAAACTATTAAACGTTCGCTATAAGTCCTTTATTTGAGAGTTGAAATAGCGCTTTGTAAGCGCTATTTTTTGAAAGAAGGGATTTATTATTCGTCTAACCAATCTATGGCAGCGGTAGCATTTTCAAAGTATTGAACCTCACCCGATATAAACCAGTTACCTATTTTTGCCATTCGAGCTTGCCACTCTTTATTACCGTAAATAGCTACTTTTTTAAATTCTTTAGAGTGTTTAACACCTAACTTTAAGTCATCCCACGCTGCACGTAATTCCCAACCTTCAAGTTCACTACCGTCTATTAATGCATTCACCACTGGGTGCTTAACTTCGCCAAGAGCTGAGTTTATCATTGGGGTAATTATTTTGTAGTCGTCGTGAGTAAGCGTACCAACGGCTTTAAGTTTTAAAAAAAACTCTCTTCCGGCACGTTCAAGACCAATAGATAAACCATGTGTTGTGTGTACCATTACTGCTCTCCTTAAATAGGCTGAGTGGTAAAAGTACACCTTCTAAAATTAATTAGTCCTGAACTAAATCAATAAATAGTCTTGAACTAAATTAATAAATAATCTCAAATAAACGACTCAATCACGCATTTTGTACGCGAGATATCTGGTTTTCTACATCATTTAAATGACCCGTTTTAAGCCATACTTTTGCACCATTACTCCCCGCTTTAACGTTAACGGAGCTATTAATAGGCACTCTTAACCAACTGTTTTTTACAAGGGTATCGGCTTGCTCATCAAATGAGCCTTCAAGTACTAGCAGCTCAGCTCCGCCTTTTGCGTTTATAACCATGCAGGCGTTGGGCTTAAAGTGCAACAAGCTTACCTCTTCAAAGTCGTCTTTGTATAAAGGGGTTACGGCAACATTTTTAAAACTAGGATGCACCGTACTTTGCATCAAGTTTGTTTGTAAACGCACGTGGGTTCGATCATCTGGCTGAAACTGCCATAACTTTACAAATATAACGCAGCCATTTTCAGACCCCGGCTTATGCTTTGATTGCGGTGGATTACGGATATAAGAACCTGCCGCAAAGTCACCATGCTCATCTTGAAATACCCCTTCAAGCACAACAAACTCTTCACCGCCTGTATGTACATGCGGCGAAAATTCACTGCCAGGTGCATAACGAACAATGGTCGTTGCGCGAGCAACTTCGTCGCCCACTCTATCGAGCGCTCGCCTATCAACGCCCGCCATCGGCGATGCAACCCACGGGAGGGATTCGCTATGTACCACAACTCGTTTACTAAAATCGGCAGCTATTTTCATATTTGGCTCCTAAGCGTAACTTCACTTAAATTTTAAACTAATAACCTAATTAAGCCGCAACACTTGGGCGTTTTGCTACTTTTTCTTGCCATGCAACTAAATGGGTTAACTCATTCGGGATTGCTATTTGTGCAAATCCAGCAAATACCATCCCAGCATACAATGTAATATCAGCAATACTAAACTGCTCGCCGCCAACAAACGCCGATTGCGCTAGTACATCATTAAAATAGCTAAACCCTTGGCGCGCTTTTTCGCCTTGTTTTTCACCCCAAGCCACATTTTGATATGTTTCAAGTTCAGGACCTAAGCCATCAGTTGCATGATGAAAGTAAGTTGCCACAGCGTCAAGCACCATAGATTCTGCACGCTTTTGCATCATGTTAATTACTGCACGCTCTTTTGCGGTTTCACCCATTAAAGATGGGCCTTCAAATGCGGTATCAATATACTCAGTAATAGCGGTACTTTCTGATATAAACGTGCCGTCATCTAGCTCTAATACGGGTACACCTGCTAAGGGGTTTTTAGCTAAAAAGGCTTTTGTTCTGTGTTCACCATTTAATAAATCAACAGGTACAAACTCAACATTTGAAGTGGCATTTTTTTCAGCTAAAGCGATACGAACACGAAGTGGATTTGGAAAGTTTTCTACATCATAAATTTTCATAGCAATCTCTATCTTTATTGTTTAGAAGTGGATTAACGGCGTAACCTACCTACCGATAGGTAATTTATAATGTTAAACTAAATTTAAGTCAACGTTTAAATTTTTCTGATTTATGGGATTTAACTTAATTCATAATAAAATTAGGGGGTTGCTTAATAGTAAAACGCTTGTAAATAACTACCTACTGGTCGATAATTTTGCTGTACCATTTGCATTAAATAAGTGATCCATTATTACGCTAAGAATATAGCGCAATGAAAAAGACGAAAATTATGACATGCAGTTGTTCTGTATGAATAATTTTTAACGCAGTTAGTGTGTTATTTAATGCGATACAATGATCATGTTTTTAATAAAACTGGTATTACTGCAGATAGGAAATATTAAAAATGAGTAAAAAAGAAGCTTTATTAAAAGCCGCTGAAAACAAGGTGCGACTTGGCGGGTACAGTAATTTTAGTTTTAGAGAGCTAGCCTGCGAAGTCGGCATTAAAAGCGCCAGTGTGCACTATCACTTTCCGACTAAGGCCGATTTAGGTGCAGAGCTTGCTCATCAATATACTAATTCTTTTTTAGCAGCGTTAGGCGAGCCAAGCGAACTTAAAGCAAGCGGTAAAAATCCTATTGATGTGTACACTCAGCTTTTTAGACGTGCATTAGTAACCGATAAAAAAATGTGTTTATGCGGGTTGCTAGGAGCCGAAAGCGATAGCCTTCCAGATAAAGTACGCCTTGAAGTAAAGCGCTTTTTTAATCAAAACTTAATATGGCTTAGCGCTGCACACTTAACTAATGGTGAGCCTAACCCCGCTCAAGCAGCTATTCAAACAGTGAGCCTGCTTGAGGGCGCTATGATGATAAGCAAAACGCTCGATGATAATAGTTACTTTGAACTTGCAACTCAGTAATACCTAAATTTAGTACACAAAAAAAGCGAGCTATTGATAATCAATAACTCGCTTTTTTAATGCTTGAAATAACTTATGTGATTATTAAACCGCTGTTGGTTTAACTTTATGCTTAGAGTGCACAATAGCTAAAACAATTAAGCCAATCACTGTTACTACAGCGCCAATAGGTTTACCTAAATCGCTTGATAAGTTAAGACCAATTGCTGCAGTGCCAATATAAGAAACCGTTACCGCTGTTGCTATAACAGCAGGAACACTGGCAATCCAATGGAATGTACCACGGTCAAACAAGTACTTAGTGGCAAGCCATAATACGCTTGTAGAAAGCAGCATGTTTGAAAATGCAAAGTAGCGCCAAATTAATGAGAAATCGAGCTTCGTCATAAAGTACGCTATAGCAAGTATAGGCACCGCCACTAGTAAGCGATTACGTATGCTTTGCGGAATATTAAACGCATCAACAACAGTTAAACGTAATGAGCGGAACGCTGTATCACCAGAAGTAATTGGGAATACGGCTACTGCAATAATTGCCATTATACCGCCAAATACGCCTAAGTAACTGTTAGCTACATGGTTAACAACTAAGCCTGGACCACCTTGGTCAAGCAATGCTTTTAAGCCCGCGTAACCATCTGGGAACGCTGCAATACCAGCAAGTGCCCATACACAACCTACAATACCTTCACACATCATAGCGCCGTAATAAACTGGACGTACGTATTTTTCGTTAGTTAAACAACGCGCAATAATAGGCGCTTGAGTAGAGTGAAAACCACTAATAGCACCACAGGTAATTGTTATAAATAACAGTGGCCATGTTGGTAATCCATCTGGGTTTGGCTCTAAAAAGTCATGTGCGTGGTCAGCTTCAAAGTAAGCTAAAAAGTCACTTGGTACCGGTAAGTGCGGCGCATTAATAAGTAATGAAATAGCAATTGCCACCGTCATTACAATCATTAGCGCACCAAAAATTGGGTAAAACTTAGTGATAATTTTATCAATTGGTAGCAAGGTCGCTAAAAAGTAATACGCTAAAATAGCAAGTACCCAAAAGGTGTTATTTGCCAGTATTGTACCTTCAAAAAAATCAAGGTTACTTAGCAAACCTGCAGGGCTCATAATAAATACTACACCTACAAAAAACAGTAGCATGGCAGTAAATACAAGCATAAAGCCTTTAAATACGACGTTATAATAATGGCCTGCGATTTCTGGTAGGCTTTTACCGTCTTCTTTTATACTCATTACACCTGAGAAGAAGTCGTGTACAGCGCCACCTAAAACATTACCAAGTACAATCCATACTAGTGCAACGGGTCCGTATAAAGCACCTAAAATCGGGCCAAATATTGGGCCTACGCCAGCAATGTTTAAAAACTGAATTAAAAATGCTCTTACAGGGTGAATAGCTACGTAATCAACACCTTCGCTAAAGCGTTTTTGTGGTGTGTCAGCAGTTGAATCCAAACCGGCTTGTTTTTCAACAAATGGGCTGTAAAACTTATAGCCCAGTATTAAAATAGTGAGGCAGATAAAAAAGATGATCATATAGCACGTTTCTCTTTTTGTATTTTAGTTATAGAGCGCATTGTGTGTCGCCCCGCCTTTTCAATCCGTGAATAATCGACGAACGATAACAAAGCTTTAACCCTCAAACAATAAGACGTTTAGCTAATACAATAATCGATATAAGCCACTATTTATGCAACCTGCGCACTTAACACTCACTTATCGCCTATGTCTTATTTTAGGCACAAAAAAAGCGGTTAAACTTTTACGTATAACCGCTTTCACACACAATGTTTTTTTAAAGTGGGTTCATAAACTCACTAATTTGTTGATGCGTTAAAGTAGGTGTTGCACCAGAACTTTCGGCGACCATTGCTCCAACGGCACATGCAAAGTCAACGGCATATTGCGCGTCGTCGTTGCTACAAAGCTGATAAATTAACGAACCTAAAAACGAATCCCCTGCGCCAACAGTGTCAATTACACTAATTAAATAACCTGAATTATAAAAATTCTCGCCCTTGATTGTTAATAAAGCACCGTGGCTACCTTTGGTTACACATAAGTAATCGGTATTTGTTTGCTGTGCTATAAACGCTAAATTTTGTTCAAGCGAATGAAACTTACAACCCATCGCTTTTGCAATTTCGTATAGCTCTTCATCGTTTAACTTAATAAAGTCTGCTTTATTCATTAAATCTACAAGTGTTTCTAGCTTGTAATGCGGTGCACGTAGATTTACGTCAAATACTTTAAAGTTTGCTACATCAACTAGTTGATTTAACGTTGCTAAAGACGCTTCGCTTCGCCCAATTAGGCTGCCAAATACAAATACATCGCTACTTTTAACTTTACTAAGCAACTCATCTGTAAGCGCTATATTATCCCACGCAGTGTCTGCCACTATTTCATAACTTGCAGAGCCACCACTGGCGAGCGTTACCTCAACCGTGCTAGTTTTTTTGTCACTATTAATAGCAATGTATTCGCAGCTTACGCCTTTGCTAGTAATTTCGCCTAGTAACTCAGCGCCTAACTCGTCGTTACCAACAGCGCTGATCATGTCGGCTTTAATGCCAAGTGAGTTAATACGCACACACATGTTAAGTGGCGCGCCACCTAAGCGTTTACCTGAATCAAAACAATCCCACAGTACTTCGCCAAAACAGCTAACACTTACGTTTTCGCCTGATTTATGATTAATTAAAATGCTCATAATTAGTTACTCTTTTGATCAAGTACAGCCTGCATAATGGCTTTAATTTTACTATTAGGTGCATACAGCGCAGCAACCGACTTTTTATACTCAGCAGTAAACGTTTCGTTATGCTCAAGTTTACCAAACAAGCTCGTTAACTTTAAAAATGCAATCGGGCTAGTTTGAGTCTCTTGCGCGTAAGAATTAAGCTCTTTGTGCATCGCATCTTGAATTTCAAGTTGCTCGCCGTTTTCACTTAAACCTTTATCGCTGTATAAACACCAAGTAGCAATAACAAGCGTTGCCAGTGATACATCTCGACCTTGTACTAGGTTTTCGTTAATTGTGGCAATTAAAAACTTAGGCAATTTAGCTGAGCTTTCACTACAGATACGCGCTAGGCTGTCTTTAATATTAGGATTAGCAAAACGCTCTATTAACGTATCTTTGTAGCTTTCAAGGTCAATGCCTTCAAGTGGTTCAAGATTTGGCGTTACTTCTTTATCCATAAAAGCACGTAGGTATGTGGCAAATAATTCATCCGATACCGTTTCATCAATAGTGCCATAGCCATGGATTGAACCTAATAAACCAAGTACAGAATGACCTGCATTAAGTAAACGTATTTTCATGGTCTCATAAGGCGTTACATCAGTAACAAACTGAGCACCAACAAAATCCCAATTTGGACGAGAGTCACTAAATGTGTCCTCTATTACCCATTGTGTAAACGACTCACAAGTAATTGGCCACTCGTCGCTAACACCATATGCATCAACCACGTAATCAATATCACTCTTTTTAGATACCGGTGTAATACGGTCAACCATCGCATTTGGAAACGATACGTTTTGCTCAATCCACTCACTTAGGTTTTTGTCTTGCTCTGTAGCAAAGGCTAAAAGCATTTTGCGTGTTACGTTACCGTTGTGCTGAATGTTATCGCACGACTGCACTGTAAATGCGCCTAAACCTTGCTCTTTACGCAGTTTTAACGCAGCAGTAATGTAACCAAACGCTGTAATTGGGTCGTTCGGGTTATTAATGTCGTTAATAATATCTGGATTACTGTAATCAAACTCGCCCGTTGCAGGGTTAAAGTTGTAGCCGCCTTCGGTAATAGTAAGCGACACAATTTTAGTATCGCTGTGCGCTAGCTTATTAATTACCGCTTGTTTGTCCTCTGGAGCAAACAAAAAGTCGATCATTGAACCAATTACTTTGTTATCTATTGTACCGTCTGGGTGTCTAACAGTAAGCGTATAAAGGTAATCTTGCTGCTTTAAAATATCACGCAGACCACGGTTACCCTCTAAAAGACCAACACCACATATGCCCCATTGCTCAGAGCCTGGGGTTTTTAAAAGCTCGTTAACATATACCGCTTGATGAGCACGATGAAAACCGCCCACGCCAATATGAACAATACCGGCTTTAACTGCGCTACGGTCGTAGGTTGGTGTATCAACATGGCTTGGTAATTGAGCCAAGCTTTGTTGGTTTAGCCCTGTAACTAGAGCGTCAGTGTGTTGATGTTGCGTCATGGTGCGACCTTACTAAACAAAAATAAAATATAAATTACGATACTGTATTACGATGCTGTATTGAGTACTTTATGGCGTTTTAACGACCAGTACGCAGTAACAAAATAAATAACAGTACAAATAAAACAGGCTATTTCGAATTGCGATTTATTAGCGCTGTACATACTCATAGTTTCACTGAAAAACATCACCTGGCTGGCAAATATAAAAATAATAATCAGTGAAACCGTAGAAACTGCATTAAGTACTTTGGTAAATATAGAGCTGTCAATTACTGGCTTTGGAATGTCTTTCGCTTCAGCAGCTTGATACTCTTTAATATCACGTTGCTCTTGCTCTTCTGCTGCAATCTCTTGTGTGTAATCTTCATCGGCTCCGTATTTTTTAGCTAATAGCGTGTAAATAACGATTGTGAAAATCCACGTAGGAATAAACAAGTAGTAAAACGACATTACATCAATAGCGTTTAAACCAAAGCCAAACACAAGCGCTAACGCCCAAGATGCTATAGCCGGTACGCTGCGGGTAATATTTTTATATTTAGCCCAGTAACGAGTTAAGCCAATTTTAGGAAATAACACATGCTCAGCAAATACAATGCCGCCTACTGGAACAACTAATAAGCCTGCGTAGGTAAGTAGCGGAAGCATTTGTGAAAATACAAACGGGAAACACGCAATAATTACGGTTACAACACCCACAATAGCGGTGGTGCGTTCACGTGATTGATTAACAAATATAGATTGCGCTGCAAGGCCTGCGCGGTAAAGGTTTGCGTTAGCTGTAGTCCAACCGGCAATAATTACAATAACAAAACCAGTCCAACCTAATGCATGGTATGCAACATCGCCCGGATCAAGTGATGAAATAGTTGTTTTAAGTAATACCGCAACACCTGCGCCCATAATACCGGCAGAGATCCACGCTAAGTAATGACCAAAAAACATGCCCACACCAGAAAATAAGCCATAGCTTTTGCGTTTAGCAAATCTAAAAATAGCCATGTCGATTAAACCAAAGTGAGTAATTGAGTTAGCAGCCCATGCAAAGCCAATCACTTCTAATAGGCCTATGCCCTTTTCACCATCGGCATTGGTGCCCGTCCATATGGAGGAGTCGCCTATGGTCATAAAGTCGCTAAAGCTAGTTAAAGAGGTAGAACCTAATACGTGATTTGAAAGCTCAGGAAATAACGCGAACGAGCCTGCAATAAATATAACAAATAGCCACGGCGCACACAGCTTTGAAAAGTCAGCAACCGTAGAAAAGCCATACATCGCAACAAATACAACAATAGAGCCAACAGCTAAAACAATGGCTACAAACCAAAAGCTATTTGGATACCAATCAAGTTGCGCAGGTATATCAAACAAAAACCGCACGGCGGTGGAGGATACCGTGATCATCGCGGCCGATATAACACTAAAAATAACCACGTTAGCCCAGTTATAGAGCTTGGTCATAGAGTTACCAGCAATTTTGTTTAAGTAGTTATATAAACTTAAGCGGGTTTCTACTGCAATGGGTGCAGTAATCAGCCACCAAGAACACATTGCTAACAGGTTACCTATTAATAAACCCAGTAGAATGTCGATGGTTGAAGCGCCTAATGCAACAAACGTTGCACCAATAACAAATTCAGTAGCCGCAACATGTTCGCCGGCGTATAGCCCTGCAAAATGCTTCCAGCCGTGAAGCTTATTATTAGCAACAGGAAGTTGCTCTTCGTTTACATCTTTAAATGTTTGTGTGTGTGGACTCGTTGCCATGGTATTTCCTATTGTTAACAGCAAAGCATTTGATACCAATCTGCATAACTATTTGAATAATTTAACGAGTTAAATTACCCCATAACGTCGTTAAAAATTTTATATTTAGAACAACTAGATATAAAAATTTTTGCCTAGTTACAATGCAATTTTCTTATCGTTAAATAAACCCCATATTCAAGCAGATTGGTATAGAACCTAAATACTTTGCCTTTTATAATTTGGCTTATAAACGCATGATGTTTTGCCACGTTTTGTTTTATTTTTAGTAAAGCAAAACCATCTACATTTATATTTTGCGTTTGCTTGCCTGTCAGTGTGTAAGGCGAGCAAATCACGTTAAAAACTTTGTTTATTTAAAAAGCTGCGTGTTTACTGCTTTTTAAGTGCAGGGTATGCACTTAAAAAATCTTGCCAATGCGTTAAATGATCAACATTTGGGTAAGCACTGTGTACATGATTAACAGAGCCTTGCATATGTTGCCCACCGCTGTAATGCAGTACTTGCATATTGGCGTCAATCCCTGCATTTACGCCGGCTTTACTGTCTTCAATTACTAAGCAATGCTCTGGCTTTACACCCATTTGCTTAGCTGCATGTAAAAATAAATCAGGCGCCGGTTTACCACGCTTAACTTCGCTGCTGGTAAAAACCGTATCGCTAAAGTACTTACTTAAACTCACTACGCTCAACGCTTTTGCGGTGCGTGCTGGGCTGCTGCTAGTAGCAATACAAATAGGCACAGCTAAATTGTTAAGTACGTCTTTTATACCGTCAGTCGTGGTTAGTCCGGTTTCAAATTCGTTTAATAGTGCCTCGCGGTAGTCACCTTCAAAGCTTTCAGGAAGAGTGACATTAAATGCATCCGCTATTTTTTGGCTTACTGTTTTAAAGTTGCAGCCTAAAAAGTGTTGCTGTACATAAGCGCGGTCAATCTCAACGCCTTTTTCAACAAGCATATTAATGAGTACTTGTGCGCTTAAAATTTCGCTATCAATAACAACGCCATCACAATCAAATATCACTAGCTCAATATTAGTATTCATCTTGTCACCTTATTAACACTGTTTGGTTTAGCTAATTTAAATATAACGAGTTAAGCGCGATTAATATTGTGCAACTTTTTAGTGCAACTCACCAATGAGCATAAGCTCACTGATTGAGCATATTCCCTTTATTGCGCGAATATGTCAACACACTGTAAGTATAAAACGCACCAGCTTGGTGAAAATACCGCCAGATAAAACTAAAAACCTTTGTATTTAATAAATTTTATAAAAGCATATTGCGACTAAGGTCGTAGTAAAAAAATTACATTAATGTAAAAAGTGTATCTGCAAATTCATTTCATCTGTTTTACAAATCACATCAATCTAATTAATCAGTTTTACCGAAGTTAATAAAGTTAATACTATCGTTAACAGATTAACAGCCTGCACCACTGCCGGCACTTTTAAATAGATGAGGTCGACAATGAATACTCAAATAAACAAAACAAAATTAACACTAACTGCACTGGCACTTGCAATGGCATTACCGGCAAGCGCAGCAACAACTCTTACTAAAGATAACGGCGCAGCTGTTGGCGACAACCAAAATTCAATTACTGCTGGCGAACGTGGCAGTGTATTACTAGAAGACGTGCAACTAATTCAAAAACTGCAACGCTTTGCACGTGAGCGTATTCCTGAGCGTGTTGTGCATGCTCGTGGTACTGGCGCACACGGTGTGTTTGTAGCATCAAAAGAGCTAGATGATTTAACAATTGCAGCACCGTTTGCACAAGCTGGTAAAGAAACAGACGTATTTGTTCGTTTTTCATCGGTAATTCACTCAAAAGGCAGCCCAGAAACACTGCGTGACCCACGTGGCTTTGCAACTAAGTTTTACACAGACCAAGGTAACTGGGATTTAGTAGGTAACAACTTACCGGTGTTCTTTATTCGCGATGCGATTAAATTTCCAGACATGGTTCACTCGTTAAAGCCATCACCGGTTGATAACATTCAAGATCCTAACCGTGTATTCGATTTTTTCTCGCACGAACCAGGTTCTACACAAATGCTAACGTGGGTTTACAGCGACTACGGTACACCAGCAAGTCTTCGTAAAATGGACGGTTGGGGTGTACATGCATACAAAATGATTAACAAATCGGGCGATGTTAAATACGTTAAGTTTCATTGGGTAAGCCAACAAGGTATTGATAACCTTGACGCAAAAGAAGTAGCTAAAGTGCAAAGCCAAGACTTCCAACACTTAACACGCGACCTTTACAGCGAAATTGGCAAAGGCAACTTCCCTAAGTGGGATCTGTACATTAAAACGCTTGATCCGTCGCAGCTTGATGACTTTGATTACAACCCATTAGATGCAACAAAAATGTGGTTAGACATTAAAGAAACTAAAGTAGGAACAATGACCCTAAACCGTATGCCAACTAACTTCTTCCAGTCTACAGAACAAGTAGCAATGGCACCGGCAAACATTATTCCAGGTATTGAGCCATCAGAAGACCGTTTATTACAAGGTCGTATGTTTTCTTACGCTGATACACAAATGTACCGCCTAGGTGCTAACCACCAGCAATTGCCAATTAACCGTGCAAAAGTTGAAGTGGTTAACTACAACCAAGACGGCGCAATGAATATTGGTAACACGACAAGCAATGTGAACTATCAGCCAAGCCAAGAAAACGTAGCTGAAAACCCAATTGCACGTAGAAGTAACACAGAGCTAAAAGGCTTTGTACAACAAGCCGCGATTAAAAAGCAGCAAAACTTCGCGCAAGCAGGTGTTATATACCGTGGTTTTAGCAAGCAAGAACGTACAAACCTAATTAATAACCTAGCAGGCGATTTAGGCAAAGTGCAAAACAGCAGTGTTAAACACAAAATGCTTAGTCACTTTTACAAAGCTGATAGCGAGTACGGTACACGCTTAACTAAAGCTGTAAACGGCGACCTTAAAATGGTTAAACAACTAGCCGCTAACTTATAAGCAACTAGTTAAAAGCAATTAGTCCCAACTAAATAGCTATTTAAACCACAACCATGAGGAAGGAATAAACCCCTTCCTCTTTTATAAGAGACAATTGTTATGCGTAATTTATTAATTATAGTCGCTCTATTTCTGAGCTTTACCAGTAGCGTTTACGCTCAAAATACATCAGATACACAAACACCCAGTACGCAAGGTGAAACCCAACATTCTGCAAAAACTCAATACGATAGCTTATTTGCTTATTACTTTGCCGCAGCACGCACAAACGACACAGCTGTAATAGAGCAATTTGTAGATGCCGGTATTCCTATCGACAGCTACAACAATAAAGGCTACACCGCGTTAATGATTGCTACTTACCATGGTAATAAAAACACGGTTAACACACTTTTACACTTAGGCGCTAATGCCTGTCTAGAAGATAACCGTGGCAACACAGCGCTAATGGCCGCTATTTTTAGAGGTGAATTTAGTATAGCTAAAACACTCGTATCACTTGATTGCGACAACGCGCATCAAAACAAAGCAGGTCAAACAGCCGAGCAATTTGCACAAACATTTGGTCAACAAAAAGTTATAGAGTTACTAGCGCAGGTAAATAATGCAAAATAATCTGCACGCAACAAAAAGCCCTAAAATAATAGGGCTTATTTTTAATAAATGTCTCGTCCTGAAATATGTTTACACATATAGGACTTATTATGACCAAGTCAAATAATACACCGATCAAACGAACACAACGAGATTATTCATTAGGCTTTAAATTACAAGTTGTCGACGCTGTA
>NZ_JACJED010000040.1:0-5187 GCF_014163885.1 Pseudoalteromonas sp. SR43-2
CCCGCAATTACGTTTTTTTATTGGTGATGTTCGCGATAAAGAGCGTTTAACGCAAGCGTGTGAAGGTGTTGATGTAATAATTCACGCAGCCGCTATTAAGCAGGTTGATACCGCTGAATACAATCCAACAGAATGTATTCGTACGAATATAGATGGTGCTGAAAATGTTATTCATGCTGCACTAGCATGTGGTGTAAAAGATGTTGTTGCACTATCGACAGACAAAGCATGTGCACCAATTAACTTATACGGTGCCACTAAACTTGCATCAGATAAATTATTTGCTGCTGCTAACAATATTCGCGGCTCTAAAGATATTAAATTTAGCGTTGTTCGTTATGGTAATGTAATGGGCTCTCGCGGCTCTGTTATTCCTTTCTTTTTAGAAAAACGAAAAGAAGGTGTTTTACCAATCACACACAATGAAATGACTCGTTTTAATATATCGCTTCAAGACGGCGTTAACCTAGTTATGTTTGCCTTGGGTAACCATTTAGGTGGTGAGATATTCATCCCTAAAATCCCATCATACAAAATTTTAGATATTGCTGAAGCCGTAGCACCTGAATGTGAAACGCGTGATGTAGGTATTCGCCCAGGTGAAAAACTACATGAAGAAATGATTACAGATACGGACTCGTTAAATACGATTGATTTGGGTCCATACTACGCAATTTTACCTTCTGTATCGTATACATACACCGAAGAAGAATACCTCGCTCACCATAAAGCTGAAAAAGTACCATTTGGCTTTAAATACAACTCAGGAACAAATACTGAGTGGGAAACAATTGAAGGCTTGCGTGAGCTTATTGTTGAACATGTTGACCCATCGTTTGAAGTATAGAGATAACTAAATGATACCGTATGGAAAGCAAGATATAACTCAAGCAGATATTGATGCAGTGGTTAATGTTCTAAAGTCGGATTTTTTGACGCAAGGGCCGCAAGTCCCTGCGTTTGAAAGAGCACTGATGGATTCAACCGGCGCCAATCATGCCTTGGCTGTTAATAGTGCAACGTCAGCTTTACATATTGCTTGTTTAGCGCTTGAGCTAGGGGCTGGTGATAGATTATGGACAACACCAGTCACTTTTGTAGCCTCAGCTAATTGTGGTTTGTATTGTGGCGCATCAGTAGATTTTGTTGATATAGATCCTGCAACTTATAATCTTTGCCCTGTAGCATTAAAAGAAAAGCTTATCCGCGCTAAAAAAGAAGGTGTTTTGCCTAAAGTTTTGGTTGCAGTGCATTTATGTGGTCAGCCATGTGACATGAAAGCAATCCATGCGTTATCAATAGAGTATGGCTTTAAAGTCATTGAAGATGCTTCACATGCAATAGGTGGACGTTATTTAGAACAACCAATTGGATCATGTGAATACAGCGATATTACCGTGTTTAGCTTTCACCCTGTTAAAATTGTTACCACCGCAGAAGGTGGTGCGGCATTAACGAATAGTAAAGCACTTGCAGATAAAATGGCACTTTACCGTAGCCATGGAATAACACGTGACGAAGCATTAATGGAAAATGCATCGCATGGTGGTTGGTACTATGAGCAAGTGGATTTAGGTTTTAACTACCGCATGACGGAGCTGCAAGCTGCACTCGGTGTATCGCAAATGAGCCGGTTAAGTGAGTTCGTTACTGCACGTCATGAATTAGCAGTACGTTATTATGACAAGCTAGCTAGTTTACCGATTATACTGCCTTATCAGTTACCTAATACTTATTCTGGCTTACATTTATATGTTATTCGTCTAAACCTAAATGAAATTAGCAAAACGCATAAAGAAGTGTTTGACGAGCTAAGAGAAAACGGTATTGGTGTAAACCTGCATTATATTCCTGTGCACCTACAGCCTTATTACCAAAAAATGGGCTTTAAACAAGGTGACTTTCCAAATGCAGAAAGTTATTACAGCAATGCTATTTCATTACCGATGTTTCATGGTATGACTCATGAGCAGCAAGACGAAGTTATCAGTAAGCTAACACAAATATTAGAAGCCTAATCATGAATATAGCAATCATCCCTGCACGTGGTGGAAGTAAGCGGATACCTCGCAAAAATATCAAAGAGTTTCACGGTAAGCCAATGATTGCTTATTCAATTGAGGCGGCTTTAAAGAGTAATTGTTTTGATAAAGTAATTGTCTCTACAGATGATGCTGAAATAGCAGATATTGCTATACAATATGGGGCAGAAGTACCATTTATGCGCCCTGCTAATATTGCGGATGATTATGCAACCACGCTTGATGTAATAAAGCATGCTGTTGAGTATACCGAGTTACAGGAATGGGGCGTTGAAAATGTATGTTGTATATATGCAACCGCTCCTTTTTTAATACCTGAGTTTATCCAGCGCGGATTTATAGAGCTGACATCGAGTAATGTAGATTACGCCTTCAGTGCAACAAGTTTTCCTTTTCCAATTCAAAGAGCTTTAAAGCTTAATGATAAACAATGCGTTGAAATGTTTCAGCCAGAGCATTTAAATACTCGTTCGCAAGATCTCGAAGAAGCATATCATGATGCTGGACAGTTTTATTGGGGTACTGCCAAGGCATTTATAGCAAAAAAAGCTATTTTTGGAACAAGATCGAAGGCTGTTTTGCTACCACGTAAACGAGTACAAGACATAGATACACCTGAAGATTGGGAATTGGCAGAAGCTTTGTACCGAGCAATTGAATGCTAAAGGTCGTAATTAGGGCTGATGCCTCTTCTCATATAGGCAGCGGTCATATCATGCGTTGCTTAGTATTGGCTGATAGGCTTAAACTAGATGGTCACGACGTTTTATTTGCTACCCGCCCGCAGAGCGGTGATTTAGTCACATATATAAAGCAGCGTGGTTTTTCTATTTATGAATTACAGCAACCAGCAGATTGGTTAGCACCAATCTCGACTGCGGATTATGCAGCGTGGTTGCAAGTCACTGAGTATGATGATGCCCAAGAATTCGCTTCTGCGTTTGATAGCCCTGATTTAGTCATTACAGATCACTATGGTATTGGTGTACAGTGGCATAAGGTAGTGAAAAAAGCATATAACTGTAAAGTTATTGCAATTGACGATTTAGTAAGAGAGCACGCTGCAGACTTAATTATAGATCAAACATTGCTTAGAGAGCCAAGCGAATATCATTTATTAAACCCTAAGACCACCGCCTTAACAGGTACGCAATACGCGATTATAAACACTCATTTCTCATCTCGTCATTTGTCGCAGTTGGCAGCAGTAAATACATTAAAAAATAGACCTCGTGTATTACTGTCAATGGGCGGCATAGACGCCCCCAATGCAAGCTTACAAGTACTTAAAGTTTTAAAAGATAGTGTTAACCCGCCTATAACAACTGTATTGCTTAGCACAAGAGCACCTCATTACAAAAGTGTTACAAAGTTTGCTATAGAGCAAAGTGCGTGGTTGACTCACATCGATTTTGTAGATGACATGGCTACTCTCATGTGTGAGCATGATATTGCCATTGGCGCGCCAGGCTCAACGTCATGGGAACGTGCTTGTGTCGGGTTACCGAGTATTGTTATTGCACTTGCTGATAACCAGCAGACTATTTGTAAAAATTTAGAAGTCGTTGGTGCTGCAATTAGCGTTGAGTTAGAGGCGATTAGTAAAAACTTAATCAAGGCGTATGAGCAGTTAATTACTGACTATTCAAAAATGCGAACAATAAACCTGCAGTTATGTGATGGGCAAGGTGTTAGGCGAATAATGAGGCACATTACCCAATTACTTAATGGCTCACTAAGCCTAAGATTAGCGACACAACTTGATGTTGAACAGGTGTACGCTTGGCAATGTGAACCTGAAACACGACGTTATGCACTTAATAAAGACGTTCCGAGTTTAGCTGATCATCAGGCTTGGATGACTAAAAAGCTAGCAAGTAAAAGTGACTACTTTTATGTGATTGAATTAACCAAAAGCAAAGATGAAAAAGCGGTTTCTGTAGGCGTAGTCAGGTTAGACAAGACAGCCGAAAACACGTATACCATTTCCATCTTTATAGCGCCAGAGCACTTTGGTAAAGGGGTTGCGAAACTCGCTTTAAAACAAGTAGATATATTACATCCTACAAAAATTATACATGCTGTTGTACTAAAAGAAAATACAGCATCACAAGCTTTGTTTAGCCGAGCTGGCTACCAACGAATTAATGAAGAGCAATTTACTCGACAACCTGTGGAGTGAGGGATTTATGAATAAATTTATTACTATCGATAACAGAAAAATTGGCCCTGACTATGCGCCGTATATCATTGCTGAAATGTCAGCGAATCATAACGGTGATATCGAAAATGCCTACAAAATAATGGAAATGGCAAAAGAGTGTGGTGCAGATGCAATGAAGCTGCAAACTTATCGCCCTGATACCATAACAATGAAAAGCGATAACCCTGAATTTTTAATTAAAGGTGGGTTGTGGGATGGTAAAACACTGTATGACTTATATGAAGAAGCGCACATGCCTTGGGAATGGCATAAACCGTTATTTGAAAAAGCTAAAGAGTTAGGTATCACTATTTTTAGCTCGCCGTTTGACTTTACTGCCGTTGATTTACTCGAAGAGCTTGGTGCTCCTGCGTACAAAATAGCGTCATTTGAAGCCATCGATTTACCATTAATCGAGTATGTTGCGAAGACTGGTAAGCCAATGATTATATCGACAGGTATGGCTAACGAAGAAGAAATACGTGAAGCAGTGGAAACTGCAAAAAATGCAGGGTGTAAAGAACTGGTTGTACTGCACTGTGTAAGTGGTTACCCAGCGCCATCAGGCGATTATAATTTGGCGACTGTAGCAGATATGGGCACTCGTTTTGATGTGTTAACGGGTCTATCAGACCATACAATAGATAACACAACAGCAATTACATCAGTGGCGTTAGGCGCATGCTTAATAGAAAAGCATGTAACGCTTGATAGGAATGGTGGTGGGCCTGATGATAGTTTCTCATTAGAAAAGCCAGAGTTACTACAGTTGTGTAGAGACTCTAAAATAGCATGGGAAGCGGTTGGTAAAGTAAATTACGAGCGCAAAGAGAGTGAGAAAGGAAATGCTATATTCAGACGCTCACTGTATGTGGTAAAAGATGTTGCTGAAGGTGAGTTATTTACACATGAAAATGTAAAGAGTATAAGGCCTGGTTATGG
>NZ_JACJED010000041.1:0-3242 GCF_014163885.1 Pseudoalteromonas sp. SR43-2
AGCCTGGTAATGTCCTACTTTCACATAGCAAATGCTACACTATCATCGGCGCTGTTTCGTTTCACTACTGAGTTCGGCATGGAGTCAGGTGGGTCCAAAACGCTATTGTCACCAAGCAAATTTGGGCATTAATTCGTATCGCTACGCATTAACTGAATTTGGAAAATATCTGATAATATTTTTTAAGTCTTTCTAAGTAATTTCTACTTTAGTTATATTAACTTCTGTCTAAACTGTCGCATAAAACGCGTTTGGCGTTGTATGGTTAAGCCTCACGGGTAATTAGTACAAGTTAGCTTAATGGCTCACACCACTTCCACATCTTGCCTATCAACGTTGTAGTCTTCAACGGCCCTTCAGAGACTTTAAAAGTCTAGTGAGAACTCATCTCGAGGCCTGCTTCGCGCTTAGATGCTTTCAGCGCTTATCAGTTCCGAACGTAGCTACCGGGCAATGCCATTGGCATGACAACCCGAACACCAGCGGTTCGTTCACTCCGGTCCTCTCGTACTAGGAGCAACCCCTCTCAATTCTCAAACGCCCACGGCAGATAGGGACCGAACTGTCTCACGACGTTCTAAACCCAGCTCGCGTACCACTTTAAATGGCGAACAGCCATACCCTTGGGACCGACTTCAGCCCCAGGATGTGATGAGCCGACATCGAGGTGCCAAACACCGCCGTCGATATGAACTCTTGGGCGGTATCAGCCTGTTATCCCCGGAGTACCTTTTATCCGTTGAGCGATGGCCCTTCCATTCAGAACCACCGGATCACTATGACCTACTTTCGTACCTGCTCGACGTGTCTGTCTCGCAGTTAAGCTGGCTTCTACCATTACACTAACCGTACGATGTCCGACCGTACTTAGCCAACCTTCGTGCTCCTCCGTTACTCTTTAGGAGGAGACCGCCCCAGTCAAACTACCCACCAGGCACTGTCCGTAACCCCGATTCAGGGGCCAACGTTAGAACATCAAAACTACAAGGGTGGTATTTCAAGGACGACTCCACAACAACTAGCGTCGCTGCTTCAAAGTCTCCCACCTATCCTACACATGTAGGTTCAATGTTCAGTGCCAAGCTGTAGTAAAGGTTCACGGGGTCTTTCCGTCTAGCCGCGGGTACACAGCATCTTCACTGCGATTTCAATTTCACTGAGTCTCGGGTGGAGACAGCGTGGCCATGGTTACACCATTCGTGCAGGTCGGAACTTACCCGACAAGGAATTTCGCTACCTTAGGACCGTTATAGTTACGGCCGCCGTTTACCGGGGCTTCGATCAAGAGCTTCTCCCTAAGGATAACCCCATCAATTAACCTTCCGGCACCGGGCAGGTGTCACACCGTATACGTCATCTTGCGATTTTGCACAGTGCTGTGTTTTTAATAAACAGTCCCAGCCACCTGGTCACTGCGGCTCCCGTCCGCTTAGAAAGCAAGTCTCATCACAGATAGGAGCGTACCTTCTCCCGAAGTTACGGTACGATTTTGCCTAGTTCCTTCACCCGAGTTCTCTCAAGCGCCTTAGTATTCTCTACCTGACCACCTGTGTCGGTTTGGGGTACGATTCCATATAATCTGAAGCTTAGAGGCTTTTCCTGGAAGTATGGCATCAACAACTTCATCACCGTAGTGACTCGTCTCGTGTCTCAGTCTTAATAGCAACCCGGATTTACCTAAGTCGCCAACCTACTCACTTTCACATGGACTACCAACGCCATGCTTGTTTAGCCTGCTCCGTCCCCCCATCGCAATTATATCGAGTACAGAAATATTAATCTGTTTCCCATCGACTACGCCTTTCGGCCTCGCCTTAGGGGTCGACTTACCCTACCCTGATTAACATGGGATAGGAACCCTTGGTCTTCCGGCGTGGGAGTTTTTCACTCCCATTATCGTTACTCATGTCAGCATTCGCACTTCTGATACGTCCAGCATACCTCCCGGTACACCTTCAACCGCTTACAGAACGCTCCCCTACCACTCAGAATAAATTCTGAATCCGCAGCTTCGGTGCATAGTTTAGCCCCGTTACATCTTCCGCGCAGACCGACTCGACCAGTGAGCTATTACGCTTTCTTTAAAGGATGGCTGCTTCTAAGCCAACCTCCTGGCTGTCTGGGCCTTTCCACATCGTTTCCCACTTAACTATGACTTTGGGACCTTAGCTGGCGGTCTGGGTTGTTTCCCTCTTCACGACGGACGTTAGCACCCGCCGTGTGTCTCCCGGATATTACTTTACGGTATTCGGAGTTTGCAAAGGGTTGGTAAGTCGGGATGACCCCCTAGCCTTAACAGTGCTCTACCCCCGTAAGTATTCGTCCGAGGCTCTACCTAAATAGATTTCGGGGAGAACCAGCTATCTCCCGGTTTGATTAGCCTTTCACTCCTAGCCACAGGTCATCCCCTAACTTTTCAACGTTAGTGGGTTCGGTCCTCCAGTTGATGTTACTCAACCTTCAACCTGCCCATGGCTAGATCACCGGGTTTCGGGTCTATACCTTGCAACTAGTCGCCCAGTTAAGACTCGGTTTCCCTACGGCTACCCTATTCGGTTAACCTCGCTACAAAATATAAGTCGCTGACCCATTATACAAAAGGTACGCAGTCACCCAACAAGTGGGCTCCTACTGCTTGTACGTACACGGTTTCAGGTTCTATTTCACTCCCCTCACAGGGGTTCTTTTCGCCTTTCCCTCACGGTACTGGTTCACTATCGGTCAGTTGGGAGTATTTAGCCTTAGATGATGGTCCACCTATATTCAGTCAAAGTTTCACGTGCTCCGACCTACTCGATTTCACTTAAAATGTCTTTTCATGTACGGGACTATCACCCTGTATCGTGGCACTTTCCAGAGCCTTCCATTAACACATAATAAGCTTAAGGGCTGTTCCGATTTCGCTCGCCGCTACTTTCGGAATCTCGGTTGATTTCTTTTCCTACGGGTACTTAGATGTTTCAGTTCTCCGCGTTCGCCTCGTTAACCTATGTATTCAGTTAACGATACCTGCAAGCAGGTGGGTTTCCCCATTCGGAAATCCTAGTCTCAAGCGCTTTTTACTAGCTTGACTAGGCTTATCGCAAGTTAATACGTCCTTCATCGCCTCCAACTGCCAAGGCATCCACCGTGTACGCTTAGTCACTTAACCATACAACCCAAACGGGTCTTTGTTTTGTGACAGTTTAACTTCGCCAGAAGTTAATATTGAATACTAAAGTAGATACCAATCAATCAACTCA
>NZ_JACJED010000042.1:0-3702 GCF_014163885.1 Pseudoalteromonas sp. SR43-2
CTGAGTTGTTCGTGCCTCGCTATGCGTTGGCGTTTCCCGTCTCAGTGGGGTCGCATTATAGGGAGATCCAAAAACAGATCAACCCTTTTTTGAAGAAAACTTGAAATAATGTGCTGTTCGCTGAGAATTTGAGCTAAACACGTTAAAAATACAACATAACCATCAAATTATTAACAACTAACGGGGTTCAAACCTATTTTATATTAGAAGTAGAGTTAAACGATCTTCATATAGAGGCTTACACCCCAGATGATCAATACGATCGTTAATGAAAGTGTTACGGCTGCAGATCCCATATCTTTGGCCCTACCTGACAATACATGTAACTCTGTACTTACTCGATCTGTTAATGCTTCAATGGCGGAGTTTAGTAATTCAACTATTAATATAATAAGCAGTGAGCTAATTAGTATTGCCCAGTGTAATAGTGATGAAGCAAGCCAAAATGAAATAGGAAATAATATAAGGCTTAATAGTAGCTCTTGCCTAAATGCTGCTTCTTCTTTAAATGCTGCTTTAAAGCCAAGGTAAGAGCAATAGGTTGCTTTGAAAACACGCTTGAGGCCTAAGCCATTCGGTTTTAATACATCTTTCATTAATAAACTCTATGAATGAAGGTCAAAATAAAGCCCCGCACTGCGAGGCTTTTTATTTATGCTACGCCGTATTGATCACGGTAAGCTTTAACTGAGGCTAAATGCTCATCCATTGTGCCTTGGCTTTCAAGGTAACTGATAAGATCAGCTAATTTTACAATTGAAATCACTTTGGTATTAAAGTCACGCTCAACCTCTTGAATAGCTGATAATTCAGCTTTACCCTTTTCTTGGCGATCTAACGCAATTAAAACACCACTAAGGTCAGCACAATTTTGTGCAATGATTTCCATCGACTCACGAATCGCAGTACCTGCAGTAATTACATCGTCAACTAGCATAATTTTGCCATTGAGTTCTGAGCCTACTAATGTGCCGCCTTCACCGTGTGCTTTTTTCTCTTTACGATTAAAACAGTAAGGTACATCTTTATCATGATGATCCGCTAAGGCAACCGCTGTTGTTGTCGCTATTGGAATACCTTTGTACGCAGGACCAAATAATACATCGTACTCTATAGCAGAATCTTCGAGTGCCGATGCATAAAAGCGACCTAAACGCGCTAAGTCTCGACCAGTATTAAACAAACCAGCATTAAAAAAGTAAGGACTTGTGCGTCCAGACTTTAATGTAAACTCACCAAATTTTAACACCTGCTTCTCTAGAGCAAATTCTATAAACTCTTTTTGATAATCTTTCATATCTTGTGGCCTACCTATTTATGCTAATGCTTGCTTTTGTACGTCAATAATTTCGCGAATAGAATGTTTAGCTAAAGTAAGTAACTCATCTAGCTCATCAAACGAGAAAGGTTCGCCTTCAGCTGTACCTTGAATTTCAATAATTTTACCTGTTTCAGTTAAAATTACGTTCATATCAGTCTCTGCTGCTGAATCTTCAATGTATTCTAAATCGCTAATTGCTTGGCCTTTGTAAATACCAACTGAAATAGCTGCAATCATATGTTTAAGTGGGTTTGAATTAATCATACCTTTTGCACGCATATGCGTTAGTGCATCAACAAGTGCAACACATGCACCACTTATAGAAGCAGTACGTGTACCGCCATCAGCTTGAATAACGTCACAGTCAATGGTAATTGTGTTTTCGCCAAGTGCTTTTAAGTCAACAGCAGCACGAAGTGCACGTGCAATTAAGCGTTGAATTTCCATAGTACGACCGCCCTGCTTACCACGTGCAGCTTCTCGAGCATTACGCGTATGCGTTGCTCGCGGTAACATACCGTATTCAGCATTGATCCAACCTTTACCCTGACCTTTCATGAAACGAGGAACGCCCGATTCAACAGTAGCTGTACAAAGTACTTTGGTGTTACCAAACTCAACAAGTACTGAGCCTTCAGCATGCAAAGTATAATTACGTGTAAATGTAACAGGTCTAATTTGGTTAGGTGTTCTTTCGCTTGGACGCATTGACGATCCCCTTAATTCAGAATTTGCGACATTATAAGTGTATGTTGGTATAGATACCATGTTGATTTAAATAAATAGCTGTATGCAAAATATTCAGTGTATTAAATTTTCCCTAGAGCTTAAGCAGTGTTACGGTATAATCATCATAATATTGTATTTATAAATTTAGGAAAATATCCATGATCCACAGTATGACAGCTTATGCGCGTCGCGAAATAAAAGGCGATTGGGGTACTGGCACTTGGGAAGTTCGCTCAGTAAACCAGCGTTACCTTGAAACATTTATACGCGCACCAGAGCAATTTCGTGGCATGGAGCCAGTTATCCGTGAGCGTTTACGCAAACACTTACAACGCGGTAAAGTTGAGGTCTTTTTAAAGTTTGTGGCAAATCCTGCCCACGTTGGCGAGCTATCAATTAACCAAGCACTTGCTGAACAACTAATAAATAGCGCTAAATGGGTTCAACAACAAAGTAATGGCGATATTAACCCTGTTGATATATTACGTTGGCCTGGCGTTATGGAAGCAGAAGAGCTTGATATGGATAGCGTTAATACAGCATTAATAGCTGGTCTTGATCAAGTAATCGAAGATTTTAAATCTGCACGTGGCGATGAAGGTGCAAACCTTGAAGAAATGATAGCAATACGCCTTGATGCAATTCTAGAGCAAGTAGAAATTGTAGAAACGCATATGCCTGAGATTGCTAAATGGCAGCGTGAAAAACTTGCTCAAAAGCTAGAAGACTTAACAGCAAACATTGATGAGTCACGCCTTGAACAAGAACTAATTTACCTTGCGCAAAAACAAGATGTGGCTGAAGAATTAGATCGCTTAAAGTCTCACGTTAAAGAAACTAAAAAAATCCTTAAAAAAGGAGGCGCATGTGGCCGCCGCTTAGATTTTATGATGCAAGAATTTAATCGTGAAGCTAACACGCTAGCGTCTAAGTCTATCAATAGTGACATCACTACTGCAGCCGTAGAGCTAAAAGTACTAATTGAACAAATGAGAGAACAAATTCAAAATATTGAATAGTTTTCAGCTAAGTATGACACATTTATAACTTATCAAAACCCGAGCTTAGCTCGGGTTTTTAGTAATACCACTAATGATACTTTGAGTATTGTTACCAAGTATCTTCACCTAAGGTTAAAGCGGCATCTTATACCAATCTGTAATAATACTTAATCATTTTGCGGGGCTAAACGTGTCGCTACCTGTGTTAAAAAATTATCAATTAAAACAACTAAATAGCGAATTTTTTGCCTAGCTATCCACACGTTTTCCATCCTCAAAATAGATCACTTAATTAAGCATATTGGTATTAAATCGTACTTTATTTTAGACATTAAAAAGCCCGAGACTAAGCTCGGGCTTTTTGGTAATAATTAGCTAGGCTAATAATTACGCTTTGAACGTTTCTACAACGCACCTACGCCTAAAGTAAGAACACCACCTTCAGATGACACTTTATTTTAGACATTAAAAAACCCGAGACTAAACTCGGGCTTTTTGGAAATAATTAGCTAGGCTAATAATTACGCTACGATAGTTGCTACAACACCAGCACCTACAGTACGACCACCTTCACGGATAGCAAAACGAAGACCTTCATCCATCGCGATTGGTGCGATTAGAGTTACTGTCATCTTGATGTTATCACCAGGC
>NZ_JACJED010000043.1:0-1889 GCF_014163885.1 Pseudoalteromonas sp. SR43-2
TACCTGTGTTAAAAAATTCTCATTTACGACTGCATGGATGCAGAAGGTAGAGCAATGCAGGAGCAATTGCCGAGAACAACTAAATAGCAAATTTTTTGCCTAGCTATCAACACGTTTTTCCATCCTCAAAATAGATCACTTAATTAAGCGAATTGGTATAAAACAAAAAAAAGTGATCTGATTTATGTCTATCGTGCTAGATTTTAGCAAGCCAATACAGAACACTTCTTTACTCTTGCCTTAAAAATCCATGTATTTAAAGCTCAATCCCAAGCTATAACCAGCGAGGGACTAGTTGTTTATACTCTTTATATTCTGTAGAAAAACGATGGGCTAAATGAGCCTCCTCAACTAATGTTTGTCTATATATAGCTGTAAAACCAATAACTAAACAGGTCAAACTAAATATACTAGGTAAGGCTAAAAAGAACCCCACCTGTGCAGCTACAACGCCTAAATACATCGGATTCCTAGAGTATTCATATAATCCTGATGTTTTAAGTTCATGTGGTCCCTTAGGATCAATTCCTGAACGCCAAAGGGCTGCCATATGAAAATGTACAAACATCGTTAAAATAAAGCCTGCGGTCAATAATACATCGCCAAATAATACGCCTGGCCAGCCATTGAGTATTGGGAATAGCCCAAGATAGCTATCTAACTCAGGTACAAACACTCTAATTACACATACAAACCAAATAGCAGCCCTGAAAAATTTAAAAACCATATGGTTCCACCAACTAGTACAAAATTTATCACCGGGATAAATAACGCCTGATGGTGTATTTCGATTTTTATAAATAATTCTAAATGTATAAAATCCGGCAACAAAAGTATAAAAAATAGCTAAGTAAACTCGGGTAAATTCAACTAGCGATGCAGAGTCATCTACAAATGTTTCATAAGGCATTTAAGTTACAGCTCACAATCATTATTGGTAGTAATTTTAAAACAACTAAGCCAATAGATTTAGTTATAAGATCATGAAATCATATTAGTATTCATTGCCCTCATAAACAAGCTAAGTCTGTGGTTAGTTAACGAGTTATAATGAACTAATCAAACTAATTTATAAATTCTGTTTAATACTTCACCTAAACAACTGCTTACACAAACCGAAAACGTAAATTCGGTAGTTCACAATTTTATTTTTATACCAATTAGCTTAATTAAGTGATCTATTTTTCCGCCCTACTCGATGGTGTTGGTATGAGTGTATATTAATTGCGCATATTTCACTTTTCTGCAAACGTAAAAAAGCCCGACGATTTCTAGTCGGGCTCTCTACGATTTGAAGTCGGTGCGCTACGCAGTAGGATATCGTTGTGCCCACAGCGGTGGAGAGTCACAGTGAAATGCTACACTCTCTTTGTGTCAGGGCGGCCTTCCGTGGGGCTCGCCTTCGAGCTGTTTGGTTTCACTACTTAGTTCGGCATGGGCTCTTGGCTATTTACTAAATCCCAGAAAGCAAAAAACCCGTCACATTGTTGTAACGGGTCTCTACAATTTGAAGCCTGATAATGTCGTAGTGCCCACAGCGGTAGAAAGTCACATAGCAAATGCTACACTATCGTTGGTCGGGGCTCGCCTTCGAGCTGTTTGGTTTCACTACTTAGTTCGGCATGGGCTCTGGCTATTTACTAAATCCCAGAAAGCAAAAAACCCGTCACATTGCTGTAACGGGTCTCTACAATTTGAAGCCTGGTAATGTCCTACTTTCACATAGCAAATGCTACACTATCGTTGGCCGGGGCTCGCCTTCGTACTGTTTGGTTTAACTACTCAGTGCGGTCCGGGCCCCTAGCGTCTCGCACCAGACTCGTGGCTTAATTAGTATCGCTACGTATTAACTGAATATATAACATTTCTAATAATATTACTTAGTTCGT
>NZ_JACJED010000044.1:0-1270 GCF_014163885.1 Pseudoalteromonas sp. SR43-2
GGGCCAATTAGTGTACCCAAAGTAGCTGGTGATATCCCCTTATTGATATTCGCGCAATGAAATATAACAAATACATGAACCGGATTTTGGCAAGAGCAGCCAAAACCGGTTATGTAGGGTGTTATGAGTAAAAAAAATGGAGAGTAAGTCAGGTTAATATGCAGTTATTAAATGTAGTTTCGTCAATTATCACTATTTTTACATTCATAGTTACTTTTGGGGTTGTGGATATTCAGACAGAGAATATTGTTTTCAACTGGGGGGTGGCTGAAAGAGTTTTACTTTTTTCAATTTTGATGCTTTCTGTTCTCTCTACAATAAGTAATTTCGTACTATATTTTTCAAAGTTAGAGCCAATGAAATTTATTACACCAGTATGTATTCTAGCTATTATCAATGCATATGTTGTAATGAAGTTAGCTCATGCAATCATCCTTTCAACACTAACTGACTGGTATCAATTGCTAGTCTCTTTCGGCATACTGTTCGTTGCAATTACTTATTCAAGCTTGCAAATTTCTGGAAAGCTATCAGATGATTTTTGGTTTAGTAATCGTGGTAAATATGCTTCACCTGTGAATTATATATTCAATGGTGCAATGTTTATTATGTATTCAGCTACTTACAGTGCAACCTACTCATAACAAGCCAAGTCAGCGGGACAATTACATGCAGGCTCCCGTCACTTCGTTCCGTATTATAGCCTGCATGTACTTGCCCCTGCTTGGGGCGTTATGTGCTAGGGAGTTAGTATTGGTCAAAATAGTAGAAGAACTAATTGTTAGCGGGAAATGGCTCTATGATGAAGCTGTAGATATGGAGGCTCATATTATTAAAACTAATTTCAAGCCTGGTTCTGGCGACCACGAAGATGAACCTGTCGTTAGAGAGGATCGTTTTGGTGAGTTTTATGGTCTTCATATTGGCGCATACTCAAATACTTCTACTTTTCAGGGAGGAGCATATTCGTCAATTGAAGAAGCACAAAAATATGCGTCAACGGTGTGTCCATCACTAGTATGGAACAAGCGTGAGCCTCGCACATAACAAACAGCTCAATCCGACCTCCACTGCGTTGCTCGTTTTGTGCTTTTCCGCTACGCTCGCACAAAACAATCAACTCCGTTCCGGCGGCTTAGCTGGGCGTTATATTTCAGGGAGAGTCACATGAAGTTTTTAGTAGTCTTATTCACATTGTTGTTTTTACTTGGGTGCTCTTCTACTGGCCGAAATGCTAATTTGTATTCTCCACCACTAGAGACCGTTCCAA
>NZ_JACJED010000045.1:0-1205 GCF_014163885.1 Pseudoalteromonas sp. SR43-2
CAGGGCACCAGTAATGAAATTGGTGGCACTGTTACACTCACCATCACCGACAGCGCAGGCGCTGTGCAAACCATTGAGACCCTAGTTGGCAGCGATGGCCACTGGAACATTGAGATTCCAGGTGCCCTTGCACAAGGTGACTTTACTGTAAGCGCGAGTATTACCGATGCGGCAGGCAACGAGAGCACAGCAAACAGCAGTGGTAATGTGGATACTATTACGCCAATCGTCACCGTTGATGCACTGGGCCTTGGCAACGATAGCACCCCAGTTGTTAGTGGTACCTCAACAGAGCCGGAAGGCACGGTTGTAAACATTGTTATTACTGACAGCAACGGTGATGAACACCCAATCACCGCCACCGTGGATGCAAACGGTGATTGGGAAGCGACCAGCCCTGAATTACCGGATGGAAGCTACACCGTGCAAGCCAGTATCACCGATGATGCAGGCAATACCGGCGGTGCGACACAAACAGGCAACCTAGATACCTTAGCGCCGACACTGACGTTAGACACAGTCGGTGCCACGAATAACAGCACGCCAACAATTAGCGGGACATCGAACGCGCCAGCAGGCACGGTTATAACGATTAACGTCACGGATGCAGATAATACAGAAACGTTTACTGCAACAGTACAAGCCGATGGCAGCTGGTCAGCAGATGTACCGAACGCGTTAACTGATGGTCCACTCACTATTGAAGCAAGCGTTAGTGATAACGCCGGTAATACCACTACATTAAGTGAAACCGCAACACTCAACACCACGGCCCCAAGCATTAGTATTAATGCACTGGTTGACACTAACGACACCACCCCAACCATTAATGGTACAAGCGATGCGGCAGATAACACCACCATTAGCTTAACGTTTGAAGACAGTGCAGGGAATATTACGACAGTTGATACAACCGTAACGGGTGGAGTATGGAGTGTCGATGCACCAACTGATTTAGCCGAAGGCGAATATACTGTCACCGCGCAGGTAGATGATGGACTGGGTAATATCGGCAGCGCCACCGAGACAGGTCAGATAGACCTTACTGGCCCGAGCCTTGTTATTACAGACAACGGTGTAGGGAACGACACCACGCCAACGATTGCAGGTACCAGCGATGCACCGCAAGGCAGTGAAGTAACCATTGTTGTCACCGACAGCAGCGGCGCAGCGCAAACAATGAGCGCCACCGTACTAGCCAATGG
>NZ_JACJED010000046.1:0-1180 GCF_014163885.1 Pseudoalteromonas sp. SR43-2
ATGGCAAAAGAAAAGTTTGAACGCGTAAAACCGCACGTAAACGTTGGTACAATCGGCCACGTTGACCACGGTAAAACTACACTAACTGCAGCAATCACTAACGTACTTGCAAAAGTATACGGCGGTGTTGCTAAAGATTTCGCATCAATCGATAACGCTCCAGAAGAGCGCGAACGTGGTATCACTATTTCAACGTCTCACGTTGAATACGATACACCTACACGTCACTACGCACACGTAGATTGTCCTGGTCACGCCGATTATGTTAAAAACATGATCACTGGTGCTGCTCAAATGGACGGCGCGATCTTAGTAGTTGCTGCGACAGATGGCCCTATGCCACAAACGCGTGAGCACATCCTTCTTTCTCGTCAGGTTGGCGTTCCTTACATCATCGTATTCATGAACAAATGTGACATGGTTGATGACGAAGAGCTACTTGAACTAGTAGAAATGGAAGTTCGTGAACTTCTTTCTGAATACGATTTCCCAGGTGATGACTTACCTCTAATCGCTGGTTCTGCGCTTAAAGCGTTAGAAGGCGAGAAAGAGTGGGAAGATAAGATTGTTGAGCTTGCAAACGCACTTGACTCTTACATCCCAGAGCCAGAGCGTGACATCGATAAGCCATTCATCATGCCTATCGAAGACGTTTTCTCAATCCAGGGTCGTGGTACTGTTGTAACTGGTCGTGTTGAAGCTGGTATCATCCGCATCAATGACGAAGTAGAAATTGTTGGTATCAATGATACAACTCGTTCTACTTGTACTGGTGTTGAAATGTTCCGTAAGCTTCTTGACGAAGGTCGTGCTGGCGAAAACATCGGCGCACTTCTACGTGGTACTAAGCGTGAAGACGTTGAACGTGGTCAAGTACTAGCTAAGCCTGGTTCAATCAACCCACATACTACATTCACTTCAGAAGTATACGTACTTTCTAAAGATGAAGGTGGTCGTCATACTCCATTCTTCAAAGGTTACCGTCCACAGTTCTACTTCCGTACAACTGACGTAACTGGTGACGTACAGTTACCAGAAGGCGTAGAAATGGTAATGCCTGGTGATAACATCAAGATGACAGTAACTCTAATCGCACCAATCGCGATGGATGAAGGTCTTCGTTTTGCTATCCGTGAAGGTGGTCGTACTGTAGGTGCTGGTGTTGTAGCAACTATCGTAG
>NZ_JACJED010000047.1:0-1148 GCF_014163885.1 Pseudoalteromonas sp. SR43-2
GCAACACTTGAAGAAAGCAGCCGATACCATACCTTTGAAAAATTATCAGAAATTCTTGACCCTGAAATCATTGAACAAGGTTTTCAACAAGCAGGGATTGCAACCGTTCGTAAGCGAAGATTACCGCTTGAAGCCGTTTTGTGGTCAGTTATTGGCATGGCATTGTTTCGAAAAGAATCAGTTTGGAATATCGCTAATAAGCTAGATATCATGTTACCTGGCAAGAACCAACTCGTTGCTCCAAGTGCGATGGTACAGGCGAGACAAAGGTTAGGTGATGATCCCGTTAAACACGTTTTCAATAAATCTGCTCAATCAATGTATAAGCAACAGTCATTCGAAACATGGAATGGTTTGAACCTATTAGCTGTTGACGGTGTTGTGTGGCGAACAGCCGACACGCCTGATAATCGTAAAGCCTTCTCTTCAGGTAGCAACCAATACGGTGATACAGCCTTTCCTCAAATACGCATGGTCTGTCATATGGAATTGACCAGCCATCAACTTCTCAGTAGCGAGTTTGATAACTATAAAACCAACGAGATGAAATTAGCTGAGCGTTTAATTGAACGTACACCAGATAATTCACTGACTATGTTTGATAAAGGATATTATTCTTTAGGCCTGTTAAACCGTTGGCACCAAACTGGGGAGATGAGGCACTGGCTGATACCAGCAAGGCCCGACTTACAGTATGAAATCATCTCCAGCGCGGGTAAAAATGACCATATCATTGAATTGAAAACCACAAAGCATGCACAAAAAAACTTTCCCGATGTTCCTGAAACGATTAAAGCGAGATTAATCAGCAAAACAATAAAGGGCAAAAGCTACCGTATATTAACCTCGATGACGGATAGATTGCGTTATCCAGGTAATGAAATTGTTGAATTATATTGTCATCGTTGGGAGATAGAACTTGGGTTTAGAGAAATCAAACAAACCATGCTTGATAGCGCATACCATTTAAGAAGTAAGCGCCCTGACATGGTGCGTCAGGAGCTATGGGGCGTGTTACTCGCCTATAATTTAATACGAAGAATAATGACGATGGCGGCGACAGTCACAGGGATATGGCCTAACCAGCTTAGTTTCTCTAGCAGTTCGATGGCTGTCATTCAGTATTTCTCGTCAGTATCTATAATGAG
>NZ_JACJED010000048.1:0-892 GCF_014163885.1 Pseudoalteromonas sp. SR43-2
CTCAAAGCATTGATGTACAAACCGATGCCAATGGTAACTGGAGTGCGGCACCAACAGGCACATTAGCCGAAGGGAATTATAGCGTTAGCGCCAGCATCACCGATGCCGCAGGCAACACAGGTACAGGTACAGACAGCGGCGAAGTAGACGTAACTCCACCGACACTTGCCTTTACACCAACCTTTGAACTTGGTTTATTGGTTACCCTAAGTGGGACGTCTGACTTGCCAGCAGGCAGTGAAATTACTATTACCGAGCAACTGGTAGGCGGTGGTATTGGTGCAACATATACCACTACAACAGATGCGGATGGCAACTGGTCATTAGTCGGATTAGATGTATCGTTACTTGATGTTGGCTCAGTGATCGCAACAGCGACCGATGCCGCAGGTAATACCCGTACAATTAGCTCAGATGACTTTGATAATACACCGCCTACGCTGACGGTTGACGTTGCAGCACAAAGCGACAGCAACACGCCAATCATAAGCGGCACAAGCGATGCGGGCGAAGGTGCACAAGTGACGATAGTCGTTACCGACAGCAACGGCAACCCACAAACCATCACCGCCCTTGTTGATGCGGATGGTAATTGGAGTGCCACTCCAACCACACCATTAAGTGAAGGTCAAAGCACCATCGAAGTAAGTGTACGCGACAGTGTTGGCAACGAAACTACAGTGAGTGATACCACCACTATCGACACGCAAGCGCCAATACTCACCATTCAAAACGTAGGCGATGTCAGCGACTTAACACCAGAGCTGCAGGGCACCAGTAATGAAATTGGTGGCACTGTTACACTCACCATCACCGACAGCGCAGGCGCTGTGCAAACCATTGAGACCCTAGTTGGCAGCGATGGCCACTGGAACATTGAGATTCCAGGTGC
>NZ_JACJED010000049.1:0-647 GCF_014163885.1 Pseudoalteromonas sp. SR43-2
GGTCTTTGTTTTGTGACAGTTTAACTTCGCCAGAAGTTAATATTGAATACTAAAGTAGATACCAATCAATCAACTCATAAGAGTTAACTAAATGGCACTGAATGGTACTGCTACCATTCTTTTTTACTTTTGAAAACTCTTGATAAATACAATGTATCTATCAGAATTTTATTATCAGCTTTTCCAAATTTTTAAAGAGCAAGAGATACAAAAACCTCTCAAAATTAAACACACTCTATTCTCAGGCGGTTAATGGCCCGATAAAGAATATTTATTTTTAAGAAGTAAAAGTGGTGGAGCTAAGCAGGATCGAACTGCTGACCTCCTGCGTGCAAGGCAGGCGCTCTCCCAGCTGAGCTATAGCCCCACATATGCTGGTACTTACTGTTTTAACCATCTTCTTGATTAGACAAGAAGTGGTGGGTCTGAGTAGATTTGAACTACCGACCTCACCCTTATCAGGGGTGCGCTCTAACCAGCTGAGCTACAGACCCAAAACAATAAGTGTTGTTCTCTTTACAATAACAATCATCTGTGTGGACACTACGAACAAATAAGTTCTAAATCGTATAAGGAGGTGATCCAGCCCCAGGTTCCCCTAGGGCTACCTTGTTACGACTTCACCCCAGTCATGAATCACTCCGTGG